>CAVBPN010000196.1:1258-3097 GCA_963597235.1 bacterium | reverse complement strand
GCAAAAGCTGATCTTAACAATGAAAACCTGGAAGCACTGGAAAAAGGACTTCCGAACCTTCTGAAACATGTAAGCAACATCAAGAACGTATACAAACTTCCTTGCGTTGTTGCTATCAATGCATTCCCGACTGATACAAAGGCAGAACTTGACCTTGTAGAAGCAAAATGTAAAGAACTCGGCGTAAACGTAGCTCTTTCTGAAGTATGGGCTAAAGGCGGCGAAGGCGGCGTTAAACTTGCAGAAGAAGTTCTTCGTCTCGTAGAAGAACCAAACGACTTCTCCTTTGCATACGAACTGGAAGGATCTATCGAAGACAAACTGAACCAGATCGTACAGAAGATCTATGGTGGTAAGAGAGTTGTCCTGACAGCTAATGCGCAGAAACAGGCAAAACAGCTCGAAGCACTTGGATTCGGTAACTGCCCGATCTGCGTAGCCAAGACACAGTACAGCCTGACCGACGACCAGACAAAACTCGGTGCTCCGACAGACTTCGAAGTTACCGTACGTAACCTGAAGATCTCCGCAGGTGCAGGATTTATCGTAGCCCTGACAGGCGAGATCATGACCATGCCAGGACTTCCGAAAGTACCGGCTGCAGAGAGAATTGATGTGGATGAGACCGGTAAGATCACTGGACTTTTCTAAGAATTAAGTCTCATATTAAAAAGGTATAGTTTGTGCCTTATAAGGCATGGGAAATGATATTTTGTAAAATATGAAAACCTTCTGCGAGGGGAGGGCACTCGAAGTTGCGAAGGCCGTTCTCCCCTCGCGCACCCCACCGGGCCACGCTAAAAAGAAGTGTGATATTGAGATATATTGGTCAAGCTATGAAAATTTATAAAAACAGGAGTTATGGAATATGTGGTGTTGGTATTGATATGTCACGTTGACCGCCAATATTTGCTATTCCTACTCAGCGTGGCCAAAGAGGGGGAGTCTGAGGGGGACATTCGGCCTTCGCAACTGTGAGATAGTCCCCCTCAGAGGGTTTTATTACAGGAGGAAAATAAAATGGGATTCTCAAATAGTACATGTACAGAATTCGTCGAAGTTCTCGCATCAAAGGCCCCGGTACCGGGCGGCGGTGGAGCTTCCGCTTTAGTTGGTGCAGTTGGAACTGCACTTGGAAACATGGTAGGCAGCCTCACAGTAGGCAAAAAGAAATACGCAGACGTAGAAGATGAAATGTGGGAGCTGAAAGCAAAATGCGACCAGCTTCAGAAAGATTTCCTTCGTCTGATCGAAAGAGATGCAGAAGTTTTTGAGCCGCTTTCCAAAGCATATGGTATGCCAAAAGAAACAGAGGAAGAAAAAGCAGAGAAAGCACGTGTTATGGAAATCGTGCTGAAAGATGCATGTTCTGTTCCGATGGAAATCATGGAAAAATGCTGTGAAGCAATTGAACTGATCGTTGAATTTGGTGCAAAAGGTTCCAAACTGGCAATCAGTGATGCTGGTGTTGGTGCAGCTTTCTGTAAGGCAGCTTTACAGGGTGCCAGCCTGAATGTATATATTAACACAAAATCTATGGCAGACAGAGAATATGCTGAAGAACTCAACAAAAAAGCAGATGCAATGCTCGAAAAATACACTAAGATGGCAGACGAAACATTCGAAAGCGTTCTTGGCAGATTAAAATAAATTTACCAGTGTGTAATGTGTGATCTCACGAGCATCAGGCATCTTAATATTAGCGGAGGAAATATAAAATGGCAAAGCAGTTATTAGGAAAAGAAGTAACAGCAGCACTGAACGAAAGAATCAAGGCAAACGTAGCTGAGTTACAGGGAAAGGGCGTAAATCCGACTCTGTGCATCATCCGTGTAGGCG
>CAVBPN010000196.1:0-1248 GCA_963597235.1 bacterium | reverse complement strand
TTCTTATGAAAAAGGAGCAACAAAACGTTGTGAAACACTTGGTGTTGCATGCGAAAAGATTCTTCTTCCGGGAGATGTAACACAGGAAGAACTTCTTGCAACAATCGATAAAGTAAACAAAGACGACCATATCCATGGCGTACTTCTGTTCCGTCCGCTGCCGAAACATCTGGATCAGGCAGTGATCGAGAATGCACTTGCAGCAGAAAAAGACGTTGACTGTATGACAGATCTTTCCATGTCCGGCGTTTATACAGGAAAGAAAATTGGTTTCCCACCATGTACACCACAGGCATGTATGGAAATCCTTGACCATTACGGAATCGACTGCACAGGTAAAAAAGCGGTTGTTATCGGAAGAAGTCTTGTAGTTGGTAAACCGGCAGCAATGATGCTGGTTAAGAAAAACGCAACTGTAACAATCTGCCATACAAGAACTGTAGACATGCCGTCTGTAGCAAGAGAAGCAGACATTGTGATCGTAGCAGCAGGCCGCGCAGGTGTTGTTGGTGCTGATTATGTAAAAGAAGGCCAGACAATCATCGATGTAGGTATCAACGTAAATGCAGAAGGAAAACTCTGCGGAGATGTTGACTATGCAGCAGTTGAGCCGATCGTTGATGCAATCACTCCTGTACCGGGCGGTGTTGGAAGCGTTACAACATCTGTTCTTGTAGGACATGTAGTAGAAGCAGCAATGAGAAAGGTTAATGGATGATCAGAAACAAAAAAACAATGCTCTTTTGTTCTCAGATAATACTGACAGGTGCCCTTATTACAGGGGTACCTTGTCTGGCATCTGGGGATACAGGAGAGAATGGAATTATTTTACAGAAGACAGATAAAGAAACGGCAATTGTTGAGTTAAGTAATATAGAAACAACAGATAAAAGTGAAAATTCTTCTGCAGATATTGCAGATAAAAATACAGAAACAGATGCTGACGTGTCGGATAGTGTATTTGGAAGCTCTGCGACAACAACGGACAGCGAAGAAGCAGATCACTCCGGCGAAGGTCAGATCCACAAGCCGTCCAGCCTGGAAGCACCGGACTTTACCTCAGATTCGGATTTTGTAGATGATTCTACAGATAATACTTACGGTTATTATACGATCATGGGAGATACGACGGTTTCTCTTGCACAGATGACTTCGCAGTATGAAGAGCACGGGGCAGAGTATCCTTCCGCATCATTAAAAGAAGGCGGTGCAGCGACCATCGATGATTTCTGTACGATCATCCTGGAA
>CAVBPN010000195.1:1011-2568 GCA_963597235.1 bacterium | reverse complement strand
GAATTTATAGACAATCAAAAACTGATTGAAGAATATGCAGATGAAATTCTTGCCCTGGACACGATTCAGGATGAAATCGGTGCATGCTCCGATATGAAAGTCATTCTTCATACAGAAGAAAGCAAAACGGACGCCCTGAAAGATCTTCTCAAAAAAGAATCTGTACATGCTTTAAGTGGTTCCTATATCAGTTCCCTTGATGTACAGTTACTGGACTTTAAAGAAGACTGCAAAGCTTCCGGAATCCCGGTCATTACTTTCGAAAGTGCCATCAGCTGGTCTGATTTCAAACTTAACAGTGATGGACTCATTCCGGTGGTAGTTCAGGATTACAAAACTGACCAGGTACTTATGGTAGCATATATGAACGAAGAGGCCTTCCAAAATACGCTGAAAACTGGTAAAATGACTTATTGGAGCCGCAGTCGTCAGGAACTCTGGCTTAAAGGTCTTACCTCAGGTCACTTCCAGTATGTAAAATCCCTTGCACTGGATTGTGACAATGATACAATCCTCGCCAAAGTAGATCAGATCGGAGCTGCGTGTCATACCGGCAGCCGCAGTTGTTTCTTTAAAGCTCTTGTCCAGAAAGAATATAATGATACGAATCCTCTTCATGTTTTCCAGGATGTATATGATGTGATTGCAGACCGTAAGATACATCCAAAAGAAGGTTCTTATACCAACTATCTTTTTGACAAGGGTATCGATAAGATTCTCAAAAAAGTCGGAGAGGAATGTGCAGAGATTATTATTGCAGCAAAAAATCCTGACAAAGAAGAAATCAAATATGAAATTTCGGATTTTCTGTATCATACCATGGTTCTGATGGTAGAAAAGGGTGTTACCTGGGAAGAGATTACCAGCGAACTTGCCAGAAGATAAATAATATTGGCAACAGAAAAATCCCACAGGAGAATTATCTTGGAATCAAAAACAGACAAACTTTTTATAATCATACCGGCATATAACGAACGAGAAAATATCCGTCAGGTGCTGGACGACTGGTATCCGGTCATTAAGGCACATTCCGGTAACGGTGAATCTCGTCTGGTCGTGATTGATGACGGAAGCAAAGATGATACTTATGCAATCATGCAGGAATATGCCAAAGATCATCCGTTTTTCAGCCCGATTACAAAGGCAAACAGCGGTCATGGTGCAACCGTATTATATGGTTATCATTATGCTCTGGATCATGGAGCAGACTTCATTTTCCAGACAGATTCAGATGGCCAGACACTTCCATCTGAATTTGAGCAGTTCTGGAATCAGAGAGAAGCCTGGGATATGGTCATTGGCTGGCGCAATAATCGGCAGGACGGAGGAAGCCGTATTTTTGTTACCCGCATCCTCCGCCTCGTGATCCGTATCTGTTTCGGCGTTTCTGTAAAGGATGCCAACACACCGTTCCGCCTGATGAAAGCAGAAACCCTGCGTCAATATATTGACCTGATTCCGAAAGATTTTAATCTTTCCAATGTAATTCTTTCTGTAATCTACGCAAAGAAAAACTGCCGCGTCAAATATATTTCGATCACCTTCCGACCAAGACAG
>CAVBPN010000195.1:0-1001 GCA_963597235.1 bacterium | reverse complement strand
GGGCGGCGTCAACTCCATTAACATGAAGAAGATCTTTGGAATCGGCAGACAGGCACTGAAAGATTTCCGCAAAATAAATAAAGTTTTATCATCCTCCCGTGAGGTGTAATTTCAAAACTGTTTGTTATAAACATGAACCTTCGAACCGGACAATCTACTTCCGCTGTAAAAGTAACCAACACCAATGCATATTTCAGAGTAGTTGCCTGGTATTCCGATAATACCACCATTGCAAAAGTTAATTCTTCTGGAAAAATAACCGCCGGGAAAAAAACTGGAAAAACTTATATTACTGTAGTTATGAACACAGGAGAAGCCACAAAAATTAAAGTTACTGTTCAAAGTACCTCTGTTAAAACAGCATCAATCACTGGGATTAAGAAAAAAATAGCTATTGAAAAAGGAAAAACAGTTAAATTAAAACCTGTGCTAAATCCAATAACTTCACAGGAGCCTATCAAATACAGCTCCTCTAATCCTAAGATTGCGAGTGTATCTTCCAAGGGTGTTATTAAAGGTTTAAAGGGTGGAACAACCAAAATCACTGTAAAGTCCGGCAGTAAGAAATTTGTTGTTACTGTAACTGTACTTAAAACAGCAACTGATAAAATTACCGGTATTAAATCCGAGCTAATTTTAAAAAAGGGGAAAACCTCAAAATTAAAACCAAAACGTATTCCTTCCAACAGTGATGATAAAATTTCCTACAGCAGTTCCAACAAAAAAGTAGCCACTGTAAATGCCAAGGGTATCATCACTGCCAAAAAGAAAGGAATCACAGTTATTACCATAAAATCAGGAAAAATCAAAACAACCTGTAAAGTAACCGTCAAATAACCTAATTTCATTAGTGCCTTTAAAGAGACAGATCTTCTCATGATTCTGTCTCTTCTTATTTATTTTTAATATTCTTTTAATAGCAATTTAGTTCAATTTGTGCTATTCTATTCACAAAACAAATTGTATTAAAAAGAAAGGCTGTGGTAAATGCACTCCGATAC
>CAVBPN010000194.1:0-18864 GCA_963597235.1 bacterium | reverse complement strand
GTATATATGGGGGAGAATAAGCAATGGAAGTTTAACCTTCGATTGCGATGTAACCATTCTTCTCAACGGCTTTCGGTGCTTTCTTCGGAACGGAAAGTTTCAGAATACCGTCTTCATATTTCGCATGGATATCTTCCTCGCTGACTGCATCGCCAACATAGAAGCTTCTGCTTAAGGTTCCTGCATAACGTTCACGTCTGATGTAATTGCCTTCTTTATCTTTTTCGTCTTTGTCAAGACCCTTGGCTGCTGCCAGTGTCAGATAACCATCTTTCAGCTGAACCTTGATCTCATCTTTCTTAAATCCCGGAAGATCGAAATCCAGTTCATAGCTGGCGTCTGTTTCACGGATATCTGTTTTCATCATGTTCTGTGCGTGTTTACCATAAAGTGGATTTTTCTTTCCCCAAAATTCAGTGTTAAACGGGAAGTTCATCCAATCATCATCAAATAAATTTTCTCCAAAAATACCAGGCATTAACATAAGTCATCTCTCCTTTTATGATAAGAAATCTATATACAATTCTTTCAACTGTTGCGTGCAAATCTATATTTAAGGGCACCGCCCAAAGTCTCTGGGCAGTACCACCAGCTTTTAGCGATCAGATATTGTCCGGTGCAGTTATTCAATAGTGATATACTTCGGATCATCGGAAACTGGTTTTGCTTCTTTCTTCGGAACAAACAGTTTCAGGATGCCATGTTTGTATTCACCTTTGATATCTTCCTGTGTAACATCTTCGCCTACATAAAAACTTCTCTCACATGCTCCTGCATAACGCTCACGTCTGATGTAACGTCCTGTCTTCTTGTCATCCTGTTCTTCATCAAGACCTTTGGCTGCACTGACGGTCAGATAACCATCTTTCAGAGCTACCTTAACTTCGTCTTTCTTGAATCCAGGCACATCAATGAGCAGTTCATAACCTTCCTTGGTTTCTTTGATATCTGTTTTCAAAAGATTCTGTGCTCTGTGCCCGTACAGCTTCTTTTCTACTTTCTTCTCATCTTTGTTATCGTAATAGAATGGTGTAAAAAAATCATCAAATAAATTTTCCGCAAAGATACCAGGCATTAACATAAGTCATCTCTCCTTTTTCTTTATAATCTATCTTAATTAAATTGTTAAGTACTGAACTCGGTTGATATGAAAGATATCTTTGAGATTTTTCTTCTATCATCTTATCTCTTTATCCCTCTTCCTTTGTTCTAGTTGTAATATAACACGTATTATTAGCACTGTCAAGAGGTGAGTGCTAATTTTTTGCGAAGAATTTGTGAACGCTACGAGCCATGCATTTCCCATAAAAAAAGAGTCCGGGCAAGCTTGCTTGCATAAGGACTACTTTTTGTTGAGAAATATAGGGCGACAGCCCTACAGCGAGGGAATTTTTTCCCGAGCTGTGCATGGCTTAACATTCTCTTTCACACTCGATTTTCTTGATTTGACCACATTTTTACGACAAATCTTTGTAAAAATATATTCACCTGATTTTATTACCACTTTTTACGACAACAACTTACGATTGAACAAAATATTTCAGAAGTTTTTGCAAAGCTTAATTAACCTTTCCTCTGCGGGATAACACTGACGGTGCGCAGGATACTTTCCTCTCGGAGATCGTCCGCATCATGGAGAAATATCCGTGGTGCAATGGCATCGACATTGACGCAGACTTCCGTGCTATACCGCGTCCGTAAGACCTGGGCGGACTCCAAGTCGCAGAAAGGGGCATTCAAGATTCTGGAGAACGCCAAGAAGTGCGCAGATGCCAATCCGGGATACAGTGTGTTTGATGTAAATGGTGTAAACATCTACACACCGAACACAACTGCTCCGACGGCATCGGCGGACGTTCCGTTCCTTGTGAAGGTCAGCATCTCCGACCTTAATATTCGCAAAGGACCGGGAACAGATTATGACAGGATGCAGTTCATTCCCGTGGGTGTATACACCATCGTGGAGGTGAAGTCCGGCAAAGGCTCGACCGCAGGCTGGGGACGGCTCAAAAGCGGCGCAGGCTGTATTTTCCTTGATGATGTTGAATTATAGATTATCCAGGGAAATCCACTCAGATCCGCTCGTAATCTTTCCTCAGAAACTCCTGAGCCACGGCAATACAAAGGTCATAATTTCCAGCATGTCACCTAATACTTATAAATATGATAAAGTAACTCTGGAATTTCAGATACAGACATGATACTTCGCCATCAGAGCCCCCACAAAGTTCTACAGTCCAAATCTCCGCTGCACGATCTCAGCCAGCACTTCCGCTGTGCCCTTTACTCCGAGCATGCTGGAGTCGATCATGATCTGCTTACTGTCCGGGTCTCCCGGGGCATATTTTGCATAACGTTTATGATATGCAGTACGGGCTTTATCTACCTTATATATCATTTTTGTAGCTTCCTCCGGCCTCATATTTAACACTTCCACACAGTTTTTGTAACGTGCCTCCACCGGTGCATAGATATATATATTTAAAACATTTCTGTGATCACGGAAAATATAATCCGCACATCTTCCTACAACAATACAGGATTCTTTTTCTGCCATCTCACGGATGACCTCTTTCTGTACATTGTAGATCTCATCCTGCTTTGCGATCGAATCAGACCCCAGCGGAAGCAGCATGGAAAAAAGACTGGTGCTGTATGTTTCCTCATGTTCACTGATCTTGGATACCGGAAGATGCATTTTTTTAGAAGTTGCCTCCACAATATCCCTGTCATAATATTCGATTCCCAGTATCTCTGACATTTCCCGGGCGATCGGGCGTCCCAGGCTTCCAAATTCTCTTGTGATCGTAACGATATATTTCTTTTCTGCCATAACAGCTCACCCCATCCCTAACTATTCAAAATTCTTGAAAGGAACGTTCTCGTTCTCTCATTCTTAGGATTTGTAAACATTTCTGAAGGCTTTCCTTCTTCAACTACATATCCATCAGCCATAAAAATGACACGGTCGGCAACGTCACGTGCAAATCCCATCTCATGTGTAACAACAATCATAGTCATTCCTGATTTTGCAAGATCCTTCATTACATTCAGTACTTCTCCGACAAGCTCCGGGTCAAGTGCTGATGTCGGCTCATCAAAAAGAAGAGCTTTCGGTTCCATGGCAAGTGCTCTCGCGATCGCTACACGCTGCTGCTGTCCACCACTCAGGGTTGCCGGCTTATTACCTGCTTTATCTGCCATATTTACCTTGCCAAGAAGTTCCATCGCCTTTTCTTTTGCTTCTGCTTTATTTTTCTTTTTCGTGAGCACCGGAGCAAGCATTACATTTTCCAGAACTGTTTTCATTGGAAAAAGATTAAAACGCTGGAAAACCATTCCAACTTCTTCACGAAAATCTCGAAGCTTCATTTCGCCGCCTGTGATGCTTTTTCCGTCATATTCAATCTCTCCGGCTGTCGGTGTCTCCAGCTGATTGATGCAACGAAGAAGAGTACTCTTTCCAGAACCGGAAGGTCCGATGATACATACAACTTCGCCTTCCTCCACTTCAATATTTACATCACGAAGCACCTCAAGATCGTCAAATCTTTTCTGCAAATTAGATATTTTAATCATATGCCATTACCCCCTGATCTTTCTTTCTACCTGCTTCTGCAAAATAATAAGAACAGAAATCAGTACAACATAAAAAACAGCTCCTGTTGTATAGGCCTGAATGGTCTTGAAACTGATGGCAGCATAGTTCTGGATCTGTTTGGTGATCTCATTTACGACAATAACAGACAGAAGTGCCGTATCTTTTACAGAAATAATAAACTGGTTAAAGAGTGCCGGAAGCATAGAACGAAAAGCCGGCGGAATGATCAGGTGCACCAGTGTCTGTGTCGGAGTCAGTCCCAGTGAAAGTCCGGCTTCTCTCTGTCCCGGATCAATACTGTCCAGAGAACCCCTTACAATCTCAGCAATAAATGCCCCTGAATTGATCGTAATAACAATAATACCGGCTGTATTACTGCTCAGATCAACGCCTGTCATTTTTGGAATTACAAAATATACGTACAGAGCCTGCACGATCAGTGGCGTTGCACGGATGATCCATATATATATGCCTGCAATTGCTCTGGCAATACGGCATTTTGTCTGGAGTGCAAATCCAGCCAGAGCACCCAGCAGAAATCCCAGTAAGATACCAACTACTGCAATATATATCGTTACTTTTAACCCACGAAACAGCATGGGAAGCAAAACACTTAAAAAACTTAAATCCATAGGGTAATCCCTCTCTCTCTTTCCGGAACTGACAGGAGATGCCCGCCATTATCTGACCGGCAATCCCCTGTTTTTCCTTTATTTTGTTATCCTGGAATTACTCAAGCCATTCTGCTACAAGTTTGTCGATTGTTCCATCGTCTGTCAGATCTTTGATCGCCTGATTAAATGTATCAATGATTCCGTCATTTGCTTCAACACAGTCTTTGGAAACTGCAATCGCATATGGTGCCTGGCCCTGATTGAACTCATCACCTACAACTTCCAGTTTTGTTCCATCTGTTGTCTTAATATAGTAATAAGCGTTCGGTCCATCCTGGATAACTGCGTCAACCTTGCCCTGTTCCAGAGATTCATATGCAGTTGTGATCGTATCATGTACTTCAAGACGGTCATCGGAAACACCGTTGTTTGTGCAGTACAGATGGGAAGCTGTTCCTTTTTCTACTGCAATCTTATAATCTCCTTTTACAAGTGTATCAATGTCTGTGATTTCAGAAGGAGAAGTTTCTTTGTTGATCATAACTACCTGACCGGAATCACGATAAGTATCTGTAAAGTCCATTACCTCTTTTCTTTCATCAGTTGCACACAGAGCTGCCATTCCAAAATCAAGTTTTCCTTCTGCAAGAGATGTTGTCAGTGCGGAGTAATCCATTACCTGGATATCTCCGTCAAGTTCAAATCCCAGATAATCTTTTAATGCATTCATCAGATCCAGGTCAAATCCGATCAGTGTGCTTCCATCTGTATCATAATAAGTAAACGGAGCAAAAAGTGCGGTTGTACCAAAGGAAAGTTTTACTCCTTCCAGTGCACCTTTTACAGAATCAGAGGAGTCATCTGCTGCAAATACAGTTGCATTCATTCCAAGTGCCATAGCTGCTGATAAACCAATTGCCATAAGTTTCTTCACTGTTTTTCTGTTCATAATAATGTCCTCCTTATTTTCCACGTGACCAGGAATCAAATCAGACGTATTTACCTGTAAAGTAAAAAAAGACGCTCACTTGTCTAAGTGAACGCCGTTGTTCTGTTCCGGTCAGTCGGTTTATGCTGAGTATCTTAACAGCGGTTTTCGTGATTGTCAATACTTATGACCCTTACGTTTTTTTATGTCTTTTGGAATGCAGATAACAATTTGTAATGTCGGTGGCATCCCAAGCGGGTTTTATGAATATCATGCAGAATCGTAATGTGCAAATTGTCATTTATGTATTGCCAAGGTCATAAGCATCCGTTATAATTGGGTCAACCAACGGGGGTAACTCTTATGAACCAGTAAGAGCTGCCCCCGTTTTTTATTCGAAATATAGAAAGGAGAGAATGACCATGGAATTCGTCTTTGCACTGAAACAGAATGTCGGTGCTCCATCTGTATCTCTTGTAAAGGAAGGAGAGCTGGTAAAAAGAGGTCAGCTGATCGCGACCAAGCCCGCCGGAGCACTTGGAACTTATCTTTATTCCAGTGTCGATGGAAAGGTAAAATCCATAAGCGAAAATCAGATCATTATAGAAGAACTGAATACAGACTTCGATAAATATGTTCCATTAAAAAAAAACACACCGTATGAACTGATAGACGAAGCCGGTATCGTAGGTCTCGGCGGTGCAGGATTTCCCACTTCAGTAAAACTGAATGCCGATTTCGAAGGAAATGGAACCGTGATCGTCAACGCAGCGGAATGCGAACCAATCCTTTCCCATAATATCGCAAGACTTGAACAGGAACCTGAAAAAATCCTCAAAGGACTCGCAATTGTTATGGAAATGGTACACGCTTCCAAAGGAATCATTGGTATCAAGGGAATCCATACAGAAGCCATCCAGTCTCTTAAAAAGAATATTTCCGATGACAGAGTATCCATTTTTGAACTGGAAAACATTTATCCAATGGGTGAAGAAAGAGCCCTGATCCGTGAAACCCTCGGAATTCTCCTGAGTCCCGAACAACTTCCTCTCGCTGCCTCAGCAATCGTTATCAATGCAGAAACACTTCTCCGTATCTACGAAGCAGTGGAATTAAAAAAACCTCTCATTGATAAAGATATGACTGTAGCCGGCAAACTTAAAGAAGATGGAAGCATTCATATTCTGAAGGATATTCCGATCGGCATGAAGGTATCTGACATTCTTGATAAGGTCGGCGGAATCGGACCTGAATATGGAGAACTTATCATGGGTGGTCCATTTACCGGCAAACGAACCTATATGGATTCTCCGGTTGTCAAAACTACCGGCGGCATTATCGCGGCGGAGGAATTTCTTCCGGCACCTGATAAGATCGGACTTCTGGTCTGTGCCTGCGGAGCCAACAAAGAACGCCTCATGGAACAGGCCGCCAGCATGGGAGCTGAGGTCGTCGGTGTGGAATACTGCAAACAGGCAAAAGAAGTCAAAGCCAGCCGCAAATGCGAAAATCCGGGTCGCTGTCCAGGACAGGTTCAGAAAGTCATGAATCTCAAAAAGGCCGGTGCCAAAGCCGTACTTATCAGTAACTGCACAGACTGTACCAATACGGTAATGTCATGTGCCCCACAGTTAAAACTGCCAGTCTATCACTGTACCGATGGTGCTCTGAGGGCTGTCAACTATAAATTAATAAGAAGATTTCATAAAGAATCTTAAAACGAGGAGGAAGATTATTATGTCAATTACCCGCGAAACACTGGAAAAACATTTAAAAGATCCTGCTATTTTCTGCTGCAGAAGGGAAAAAGGACTTGTGATCGGTGCCGCTGATCTCGAAGATCCGGGATTATTCGATGATATGCAGGATGCCGGTCTTCTTACATTAAGTCCTGACGGTCTCCGCATTGAACAGGTCATTGGCTGTACCCTCACAAAGGATGTAGAAGCACTGACTCCTATCACACCTGATGTACTTGACAAAGTAAATGATGTCGCTGAAGAATCCAAAGAAGAACCTGCTGCTCCTTCCGAAGCACCTGCTCCGGTACAGGTAACTGCAGCCGAACCAACCACAGGAGGTAATGGAATGATTCATATTGAAATTGGAAAAGCTGAAAAATTTGAAGGTCTGAAACTCGATGTACCGGTATTTGGAGGTTCCACTCCTGCCCCGGCTGTATCTGCTCCTGCAGCTCCTGAAGCAGAGGAAAACGGCAAAAAAACAGTTATCAGAAGTCTTGTCAAAAAACATATCAAGATCACAGATGTAAAACTTGGTGACACAACTTCTATCAAGGACGGTGTGATCACAATCGATGAAAGCATTGTGAATGACGCAGTCAAAGAAGATGTACTCTGTAAGAGCCTGAAACTTGATGTCATTCATCCAAATGAGAGACATCTTTATACAGAAACGATCATGGATGTATGCCCAATCGCAACCAAAGTTGAAGGCGAACTCGGCGAAGGTGTTACAAAAGTTGCTGACGGTGTTGTATTTATGCTGACAGGTGTCGATGAAGATGGTGTTCAGGTTCACGAATTCGGTTCTTCCGAAGGTTATCTCGATGAAAAAATGTACTTTGGACACCCTGGATGTGCAGACGAAAATGATATTATCATCCGCTGCCATGCCGTGATCGAAAGACTGTCCGGTATGACAAGACCTGGCCCGTTCGCAGCTCATAAATGCCAGGATTACATTATCCAGGCAGTTCGTAACGAACTCAAAAAATACGATGGTGAAGTTGTACGTGAAGAGATCTGTGAGGACGTAAGACGTGTCGGAAATCCTCGTGTTGCCCTTGTCAAAGAGATCATGGGACAGGGTGCTATGCATGACAATGTCCTCTGCCCGGAAGAACCTTGCGGAATCAAAGGCGGACAGAAAAACGTTGACTGTGGAAACGTACCGATCATGCTTACTCCGAACCAGGTACGAGACGGTTCTATCCACGCACTGACCTGCATCGGACCTGCTACAAAAGAAATGACCCGCCACTACATCAGAGAGCCTCTGGTAGAAGGACTTGCAGCTGACAATGAACTTGATCTGATCGGTGTTATCTTTGTAGGTTCTCCTCAGGTAAATGACGAAAAACTGTGGGTATCTGAAAGACTTGGTTCTCTGCTTGAGACAATGAACCTTGACGGTGTCATCATCACAACCGAAGGTTTTGGTAATAACCACATCGACTTTATCCAGCATATCGGACAGGCCGGAAAACGTGGTATCCCTGTAGTAGGCGTTTCCTTCTGTGCTTATCAGGGACAGCTTGTTGTAGGTAACGAATATGCTACTGCAATGGTTGAAGAAAACATGGACAAAGGTGGATTTGAAAATGACATCGCCGGAACTTCCTGTGTTACACCTGAGGTTGCTGCCCGTGCTATCCAGATGCTCAAAAACAAAATGGCAGGTGTTGAGATCAAACCGGCTGAAAAGAAATGGAACAATGATGTTATCAACGCAAACAACAAACTTCTTGGACTCCCTGAAACAAAACTTGTAGAAAGTGGAACACTTCATTGATCGATTATAATATCAATCCAGTCAAAATGGGCGGTCTTGTAAAAGAAGTTTCCAGCGGGAACGTGAAAGTCCATTTACATGGGCGTCTGGGAGTCATCACAGTTCCTGAAAGACTGATCATCAGTGATATTCCGATAGAGCCGGGATGTGAGATGGAATTTTACTTCAGTTACATCCAGGTAGTAGAAAATCCTTATGATTATGACAGCTCAGATATGACAACTGAACATGAACCGGAACCGTGTCTGCTTGGCGGAGTCCTTAATGAAGTCAATGATACTGCCGTGGGTGTCACGATCATGAATGATCTCGGTATCATCCGTGTACCACGGCGCTGGATCTTCACTCCGGTCACTCTGGAAGAAGGACAGGAAGCTGAATTTTATTTCAGCTGTATGAAAGTCATTGGCAAGAAAGATATTCCGATAGAATCCATTTAAGAGGAGGAAATTATTATGAAATTAACTACAGTAGAAGGCATGCAGTCAGAAATTTTTGTACCGATCACACCAAAACCGGTATTTACTGAATTAAAGAAACCATTAAGTGAATGCAAAGTAGCATTTATCACAGCAGGTGGTATCCACCGCAAAGACCAGACTCCATTTAACACATCAGGAGACTTTTCTTACAGAGTTATTCCTTTTGATACTCCTTCCGACATGCTTATGGTAACACATGGTGGATTTGATAACTCCGATATCAACAAGGACGTTAATGCCATGTTCCCAATCGACCGTCTTCACGAGCTTGTAGACGAAGGCTTCATCGGTTCTCTTCCGAAAGAAACCTACACCTTCATGGGCGGCGGCGGAAACGTTGAAAAATTCAAAAATGAAACCGGTCCGGAAATCGCACGTAAACTGAAAGAGCAGGGTGTTGATATCGTCCTCTGCACCGGTGGATGTGGTACCTGTCACCGTTCTGCAACAATTGTTACCAGATGTTGTGAAGAAGCAGGAATGAGCTGTGTAGTTATCGCTGCACTTCCTCCTATCGCAAGACAGCAGGGTGCGCCGAGAATCACCGCACCACACGTGCCGATCGGTTCCAATGCCGGTGAGCCAAACAACATTCCGATGCAGACAGCGATCATCAAAGAGTCTCTGGAATGGGTTCGTGACTGCCCGAGTTTTAACCAGACAAAAGTACTTCCTTATGAGTACAGACACAATGTCTGATCATGATTATTCCTGAATTATCTGACTAATTTCGATACGGTTATCTCCGGGTATGAATCCGATCCTCTCCTTTCCTCATTCATACCCGGAGATAACTTTTTTATTCTGTATGTAACCGAACAGTTTCTCCACGCTTATTACAAGGAGGTACTCCTATGGGACTTGGACCAAGCATTAAAATGACAACCCTGCACCACTTCCGCTGCCCTGTCACCCGGATCCTCTCCAGTGATCCGGATATTGAATTCACCGGAATTCTTGTTGACGGTGTTTCCGAAGTATTTGACGACAAGTACTACACTGCCGAACGCACAGCCGATCTTGCGGAAATACTCCACGCGGATGGAGCTGTCGTAGCAATAGACGGATGGGGAAATCACCACGTAGACTTTGTAAATGTGATCGGACAGCTGGGGCTTCACGGTATTCCGGCAGTCGGATTAAGCTACATCGGTCAGCAGGGACAACTCGTCTGTACAGATCCCTATGTTGACTGTATTGTGGATTTTAACAAAAGTGATTCCGGCTATGAATCATGTGTTGTAGGTCAGAATAATCTCAACAGTTATGATGCTTTTAAAGCTGTCTCACTCCTCAAATCCCGATTATGTAAGACCGGAAAACTGCCTTCTCTGCATCCTCCCGTATTTCCCGATACGGGCAGGGCAGAGTCGTCCTGTCATGTTTCTCCTGACAGTCAGCTTCTCCACCGGCTCATCTTTAAAGAACACCATGTCCAGAATGTACTGACTGGTCCTCATACATCTCTCGACAGAAATTCCCTGGTCATCAGAGAGGGAATAGAAGCCTCTGTGCTCTCACAGGAACCTCTGCTCCGTGACATCCATACACAGATTCTCCCGCCTGGACACCACAGTTTCTTTGTCAATTCAAATCTTGATTTCTCACCCATTGCATGCAAAATCTCCGGACGCCTCGGCTCCGGCTGCACACATCTGCTGTCAGGAATCACCGTCATGCTCACGGGTGTCGAAGAAGCTTCCGGTTTCCAGCCGTCCAATATCGGCTCTTCCGAGGGATTTCTGTCCGACCAGGTTGTCTTTGACAGGGCCGGTACCCCGGCTTCTGATGATCATATCCTTCATATTGATGTTACGTTCAGGGAAGGTGAAGGCCGCACTGCCCGCGGAATCCAGGCTGCTCATCGTGCAGCAGACAGAATTGTAAATGAAATACGGGATGCCATGAAGGATTTCTCACAGCTCCCGTATACACGCAAAGAATTCTATGATGTTTTATGTCCGGGCAAACCTAAGATCATACTCGTAAAGATTGTCTCCGGACTTGGCTGCATGTATGATACAGCTCTGTTTCCGACCCAGCCGGCAGGATTTCTTGGAAGCCACAACATGATGGACTCCCGGAATCTCCCGTATGCACTCTTTCCAAACCAGTGCCGCGACGGTGCGATTCACTCCCTGATCTGAAGATCAGCCTGCTGTCTTTCTACCTGATATTTATACTTCCTGTTTGCTGCCATCTGTATCACAATTCCCAGAACAATAAGCAGCAGCCCCAGAACAGAAAACACCGTAATCTTCTCTCTAAGTACAAAATGTGTGAAGAGAAGTGATACAAATGGCGTCAGATAGGCCAGATTTGCTATCACAGCAGTGTTTCCTATATCCAGGGCAAGTGCCCATGTAAGATACGGCAGTGCATTGCAGATAATGCCATTCCAGAGCATTCCCACTGCCTGTGCTCCCGTCGGGGCTGCCATTTTTCCCCGGAGGATTATTACCGCAAAGGCTGTAACAGTCCCTGCACCATAAGAAACCATTACGCTCAGATTCTTGTCATAGTTTTCTCTTTTATTTAAAGTACAGTACAGACCATAGCAGACAGCTGCCAGTAAGGCATACATAATTCCTCCGGGACTTCCAAAAGAAAAATCCGTCAGTTTGCCATCCGTTGTCACAACCAGGATTCCCAGAAAAGAAAAAATAACCGCTGCAGCTTTTCCAATGTTCATTTTTTCTCCAAGTATCCAGCATGAAAAGATAATGATCAGTGCGGGCCACAGCTCATTTATTACAAAAGCTGTCTGTGCCTCCAGAAGGTCTGTCCCAAGAAGCAGAAAATAATTATAAAAAAACACTCCCAGGGAGCCGATTACAACCATTCGGAGCAGTGTTTTTACGGACAGTTCACGTAATTCTCTCAGGTATCCCTTTTTCCAGTTGTAAATTCCCAGGAACAGCGTCGCTGCCAGAAATGAGAATGCAAGCACATAAACTGCATCCAGCTGGTTCATAAGAAGCTTCGAAACCGTTGCTACGGTTCCAAAACAAAACACTGAGGTTCCCGCATACATATATTCTTTCTTCATAATGTCCACCTCTCACCGGTAACAGAAAAGGCAGCCTGTGGCTGCCTTCACTGACACGTCTGCTTATGATTTAATTAAAACTCTGTTCCGTTCTTTCTATGATCTCGTCCTGAAGTGCTTTGTCAAGATTTCTGAAATGATCACTGTAGCCTGCAACACGCACGATCAGATCACGGTATTCATCCGGATGCTTCTGTGCATTGATCAGTGTCTGTCGGTCAATAACATTAAACTGGATATGGTGTCCATCAAGATTAAAGTAAGACCGTACCAGATTTGCCATCTGATCAAGACCATTCTCTCCTGCAACAACAGATGGTGTAAATTTCTGATTCAGAAGAGTTCCACCTGTGGACAGATGATCCATTTTGGCACATGACTTGATAACTGCTGTCGGTCCGTTCGTATCAGCTCCTTTTTCCGGAGAAATCCCCTCAGAAACCGGCTTATGTGCATGTCTGCCATTCGCACTTGCGATCATGACATCTCCAAAATATACATGACAGGTAGTCGGGAGCATATTGATCCTATAGCTGCCGCCTCTGTTATTCCTACGTCCCGTCACACTCCTGCGATAAAACTCAAATACCTGTTCCATGATCTCATCTGCGTAATCATCGTCATTGCCATATTTGGGTGTACGGTTTGTCACAAGATTGTAAATTCTCTCATAACCTTCGAAATCAGCTTCCATCGCATCCATAAGTTCTTTCATCGAGAATTTTTTCTTATCGTACACATTGTATTTTACAGCACTCAGGCAGTCTGTGATAGTTCCGATACCAACACCCTGAATATAGCTTGTATTGTATCTTGCGCCGCCTGCGTTATAATCTTTGCCGCGGGCAATACAGTCATTCGTAAGGATCGAGAGAAATGGAACCGGCATCTCCTCGGCATAAATCTTTTCGATCACAAGGCTTCCCCTGATCTTGATATCCAGGAAATACTGTATCTGTCTGCAAAAAGCATCCCACAGTTCTTCATAGCTTTCAAATTCATATCCCCATCCGGTCTGCAGACCAAGCTGGCTGTCAGTCATATGGTCATACCCATTAAAAAGTGTCAGCTCAAGGATCTTGGGAATATTAAAATATCCGGTCAGGATATAGGCTTCATTTCCAAATGCTCCGGTCTCGACGCATCCGCTTGTGCCGCCTTTTCTTGCATCCTCAATAGACTTTCCTGCATTCAGAAGTTCCTGAACGATTGCTTCTGTATTATAAAATGCCGGCTGTCCCCAGCCCTTTCTTGATATTTCGCAGGCCTTCTTAAGGAAATTCTGCGGGGTCTTACGGCTGATCTGAACATTTGAGCTTGGCTGGAGAAGCTTCATCTCATCCATACATTCAAGTATCAGATAGCTTACTTCATTAACACCGTCTCTTCCATCCGGCGTGATACCTCCTGTATTGATATTGGCAAAGTCTGTATAAGTACTGCTTTCTTTAAGCGTGATTCCTACCTTCGGCGGTGCCGGCTGGTTGTTGAATTTTACCCAGAGACATTCCAGAAGTTCCTTTGCCTTATAGTCATCCAGAATTCCATCTTCCACATCTTTTCTGTAAAAACGGATCAGATGCTGGTCAAACCTTCCCGGACTGTAAGCATCCCACGGATTCAGCTCACTTGTTACTCCAAGATGTGCGAACCAGTACATCTGAATTGCCTGCCAGTAGGTTTTCGGACTGTGAGCCGGCACAACACGGCAGTTCCCGGCAATCTGCAAAAGTTCGGCTTTTCTGGTCTCATCAGAACATTTTCCGGCAAGCTCTGTCGCATATTCTGCGTAACGTTCTGCCAGAATCATAATAGCGTCACATGCGATATCCATTCCCTTCAGCTCTGCTTCTTTATCCAGTGCCTCCGGATCATTCATGTAGTCCAGACTTTCAAGGGAGGCTTTAATATCTGCCTTATGTTCCAGGAAACCTTTTTTGTAAATATTTTCAGAACCTACTGTATGTCCGGGTCCTCTCTGCTCCATAAATTCCGTAAAAATACCGGCACCATAAGCAGCCTTCCACTCAGGTGTCATATGTGCCAGGATTTTATGACGGATCGAACGGTTTTCCCAGAACGGAATCATCTCCTTCGCCTGAAACTCATAATCTTCTTCTTTTACTTTAAAGTTGATAAGTTTTCTGTCATTCATGACCTTCAGGTCTTCGACAGTATGACAGCAGAGATCAGGAAATGTAGGAGATGCCTGCGGAGCACATCCTTTTTCACCGACGATCAACTCCCCATCACCTATGTAAAGAGACTTGTTTGAAAAATAATTTTTCAGTGCCAGTGCCCTCAGTTCAGGTACACTGACTGTTCCTTCATACTGTTTGTAAGTTTCTGTAAAGTATTTCGCACGTTCCATATCAATGTATGCCTGTGTATTGACACTACGTTCACGCAGAGACTGAACACGTTCATTCATACCTCTTTTTTCCATATATATACTCCCTTCTATCCGCCGATATATACCGGATAATTCACGTAATTTTGCAACATTTCCTTCAGACTGCTCATTGCCTCCTCTGATGGCGTATAAAAGTTCTTACCTTCATATTCCATTCTGGCTCTCCCATACTTTCCGCTTCCGGTATTGTGATACGGAAGCAGATTCACCTGACAGGCATGAATGCCCTTGGTCTTCAGAAATTCTCCTATAGCTTTTATCTCCTCCGGAACGTCATTTGCACCACCGATCACCGGAATCCTGACCCAGATTTTTGCTCCGGCATCCGATAATCTTACCAGATTCTCCAGTATCCTGTGATTATCTGCTCCTGTGTAAAGCTGATGTTCTTCACTCTCCATAAATTTGATATCATAAAGAAAAACATCCGTATATGGAATCACTCTTTCAAATACCTGCCACGGCACCTCTCCGCAGGTATCTATATTGGTTCTGATCCCTCTCATCTTCAGACATTTCATCAGATTTTCAACATAATCCAGATTACCTGCAAGGACTTCTCCACCGGATAATGTCACACCTCCGTTTGAAGTTTCATAAAAGATCTGATCCTTCAGAAGCTCTCTGGTCAGTTCCTGCACTTCGTAGGTTCTTCCACAGATCTCCCTTGCATTGTTCACACATGCGTCTGTACACGCTTCACAACCGATACACTTTGCCGCATTAGTGAATGCTTTTCCATCTTTGACAGATATCGCCCCCTGAGTACATTCCATCACACACATGGAACATCCCGTGCATCGTTCTTCATAAAACAGGATTGCTTTCTTATAAGACTGTGTCTCCGGATTATGACACCATTTACAGGAGAGAGGACAACCCTTAAAAAATACGGTTGTCCGTGTCCCCTCCCCATCATGAATAGAATATTTTTGTATGTTTGTGACCAAAGGCTTTTTCATTATTGATCTTCACCAGTCTTTCTGTAAATATCATGCTGCCTTCAGTAAAGAACGCAGATAGATCGGAAGCAGTTGTTTTCCCTTTTCTTTCAGACTGTAGCTTCCTCCCTTCAGACACCAGTCATAGATCATTCCTCTCTCCAGCGAAGCATAATTATCTGCCAGATTTTCCGGTGTATCTTCTTTGCTGAATTCGCCAGTCTTCTGCCCTTCCTCGATCAGCTGAGGAATCAGATGATAATAAAAACGACTGTTGTCCAGCATATTCTGACCGCCTTCATCTGATCCCAGATAAACATGACTGACAAGGTTGAACGGAACCTGTTCTTCGATCAGCCCAAACAATGCCTGATTCAGATAAACAAGCTTCTCATACTGTGTGAAATGCGGATTCATGGATACCATCAGATCTGCATATTTCTGGTCGAACAGTTCTCCAAGAGTATCCTGCAGTCCGTCTTTTTCAGCAAAACACCCGTAGAAATCTTTCTCACTGATCTCCGCCTTACTGATAATATCAGCTACTGTAGTTGCCTCATATCCTTTTTCTGCAAAGAGACTCCATGCTGCACGTACGATTCTTGACCGGATGGTTTCTTCCTGCTTCTCCATGATTCCCAGAAGGAATCCGTATTCCAGAGGATCATCGTCATCCAGAATCCAGTCGTTGACTCCGGTAATATAGGCACTTCCGGTAATTTTAGGAATGATACCATTCTTTCCATCAATCTCCACCTCCTGTGCGATCTCCCCCTTGAACAGGGAGCCTGTGATACTCTCATAAATAAAAGTATCTCCTGGCTTCATTTTTCCTTTTGCATACAGTGCTGCCATTTTGGCACTTGTTCCGGTTCCACATGGACTTCTGTCCACCTGTGCATCGCCAAATACTACACAGTTTTTCAAGTCTGCCTTCTCATTGTCTGTTGTATCATAAAATTCAACCAGATCGACCGTTGTAATATCCAGATATGGATGCCTGATCTCTACTGTCCGGTTGATCCTATCTCTTAATTTCATTCCAATCTCAGTCAGCTTCTTTGCATTCTGGAGCTCAACCGTTACGCCAATCTCTCTGGCATTTACCAGTGCGAAAAAGGAACCTCCGAAAGAAATATCATAGTGGATCTCTCCCACCTCCGGCAGCTCTGTCACAAGATCTTCTTTGTACAGAAAAGCCGGAACATTCAGGATACTGACCTCTGTCGCCTTACCGTCTACTACATGCACACTGGTACGTATCAGACCGGAAGGTGCATCCAGGACCACCTCAGTATATGGCTCCTGGACCGGAACCATACCTGTTTCCACTATCATGGATGCCGCACCGATACTTCCATGTCCGCACATATTAAGGCAGCCACCGCTGTCCATAAAAATAACACCGAAATCTGCCTCTTCGTGTACCGGCTGTGTAAGAAGTGCACCGAACATATCTCTGTGTCCTCTTGGCTCCAGCATCAGTGCAGACCGGAGAAAATCATAATTTTCTATAAGATACTTCTTTTTGTCCATCATAGTTTCCCCTGGAAGATATGGAAAACCATCATATACAATCCTCGTCGATTCTCCCATTGTATGAGAATCGATTGTTTTTATCTCGTAAGCATATGGCTGGATTTTTGGCTGAAATCCCATCGCATTCCCTTCCTTTCCTATTTAGAGAAAAAAAAGCAAAAATATCCGTAACGGACACCTTTGCCTCAAGTAAACCTGATTTGTTTTGCTACTATTATATATAAGCACCTTTTATTAGTAAAGAAACAATAATTTATCTATGTGATTCCAAATTGTAATGACCAAAATATTTGTTATATATATTGCCAATATCATTCCGATTCGCTATAATAGCGGTAACCAAAGGAGGCTTGCATTTACGTGCGGCCTCTTTTTTTATTGTTGGAAGGAGGCTTATTATGGACATCTCTAAATATGCACTTTTTGCAGACGTCGCAGATACTGGAAATTTTACTAAAAGTGGTGAGCGTATGGGATATACGCAGCCAGGTGTCAGCCATATTCTGAAAGCCATGGAAGCTGAATTCGGTTTTCCACTTTTTGTAAGAACAAAGCAGGGTGTTATTCCTACCCATAATGCGGAGGCTATTCTGCCTCTGGTCCGACAGCTTCTTTCTGTAAACGAACAACTGGAACAGACGGTCAGCTCTCTGAACGGTCTGACAAAAGGTCATCTGACCATTGCATCTTTCGCAAGCATTGGCCGCAGCTGGCTTCCCACAGTCATCCATACATATCAGCAAAAATTCCCCGGAATTGAGATTGAACTCCTGGAAGGCGGAACCGATGATATCGTTCACTGGGTCGAAAACAGCCGGGCTGATTTTGGTCTTCTGAGCAAGTGGAATGTCGATTCTCTGGAATGGATTCCGCTGTACGAAGACCCACTCATGGCAATTCTCCCAAAAGATATGGACATGCATGGAAAAAAAGCTTTTCCTATCACAGAAATGGCTAATCAGCCTTTTGTCATCTCCGCTGAGGGTGTTGATTATGATATCCATCAGGTTCTTAAAGAAACCGGTATTGAACCGGATATCCGCTTTTCCTCCATGGATGATCATGTCGTAATCTCCATGGTCGCCAACAATCTGGGAATCAGCATGCTTCCAAATCTTGTCATCGGAAATGCACGTGCACAGATTCAGGCTCTGCCACTGGAACCCGGATTCTCCAGAGAACTCGGTATCGGTATCCGTTCCTATTCCGGTCTTTCTCCTGCTGCACAGCAGTTCATTGCTTCAATCCAGGAACTGGTCACTGACTTTGCCTGACAGATTTTTTTACTGTAACAAAAGAGACGCAAGTCACATTTTTATGACTTGCGCTTTCTCTTCAAAGTTCTGACAATATTCTATAATGCTTCCTGATATAGTCTCAGAATATCTTTTGTCTCTGTTTTTCTCGGATTTACCTTAATATTCCCACTCTTCATGGCATCTTCTGTCATCTGTGTAAAATTCTCATCCGTAACACCTGCATCGGATAATCTGGATGGGATTCCTACCTGTGCATTCAGTTCTCTCACCGCTTTTTCCAGTATTCCTTCAGAAAAAGATTCTGCTGTTTTCTTTTCTTCTGAAATACAATTGTAAATCCTGAGATATTTCTCCATATTTCCCGGTTCATTGTATCTCACAACATATGGAAACAGGATGAACGCCGCCTTCACCCTGCACTGGCTCAGTCTCCGTGAGGGTGGCTCTCTTCCTCCGTGGGACTGGCTCAGTTTGACCGTGCAAGTGGTTCACTTAGAACGAAAT
>CAVBPN010000193.1:0-2638 GCA_963597235.1 bacterium | reverse complement strand
TTATAAAAAAATTAATTTCAGAGGAGTATCAGGATGGATCAGAAGAACACCAGCTACCAGTTTAAATTTTCTATTGTCTGTGCTGTTTATAACACGGCACCTTATTTACATGAAGCAATTGACAGTATTTTATCTCAGGATATTGATTTTCAGGATTCTGTCCAGCTCATTCTTGTAGATGATGGTTCAACCGATGATTCCGGTATAATCTGTGACAGCTATCAGAAACAATACCCTGCTAATATTAAAGTTATCCACCAGAAAAATGCCGGAGCCTCTGCTGCACGTAATGAAGGAATCCATCACGCAGAAGGACGCTATATTAATTTTATGGATTCTGATGATAAACTGACTCCGGATACTCTTTCTGCAGTATATGATTTTTTTACACAGGTGGATGACCAGATTTCACTCGTATCCGTTCCTATTTTTTATTTTGAGCAGAAAGAGGAACCTCATCGCCTGAATTATAAATATGCATCCGGAAAGGCACAGATCATAGATCTTAACAAACATTATTCCTATGTGCAGATGCATATTGCTTCTTCTTTCATAAAAAGGGAAGTCCTGAATGAGAATACATTCGACACTTCTCTTCGCTATGCAGAAGATTCCAAAGCGATCATGAACCTGCTTTTTGAAAATCCGAAATACGGCATTGTTCCACAGGGACGCTATATGTATCGTGCACGTGCCGCCATGAACTCTGCCCTGAATGGCTCAAAACTGCACAGAGAATGGTATATCGACTGCCTCAAAAACTACATATTCTGGGCACTTAATGAAGCAAAATCCCGTTTCGGAACAATACCGGATTATGTACAATATAATGTTATGTATGATCTGCAGGGACGTTTCAAAGTAGACGAGATACCGGAAACGGTATTAACCCCTCATGAAAAGACAATTTTCCTGAAAATGTTGTTTGATGCTGTTTTTCAGATTGACGATCATATCATTCTTGAGCAAAAAAATCTTTCCATGGAATTGATAGACTATATCATGAGTATTAAAAAAGCACCGGATTCCGGGACTTTACAATATGACGATAAAAGCGAAGATGCCTGGTTCCAGTATCCTGATCTTAGCACCGGTCACGCCTCTTCCTACCAGCTCCGTCTGACTTCCATGGAACTTCTGGAACACGATATCCTGCTGGAGGGAGCAGCTAAGATCTACCTGCGTTTCCCATATCCATCCAGCCTGTTTCTGCGAATCACAACAGGTCAGACCACGCATATGGTAAAGTGCTGTTTCCGTGAAGATCCGGAACACGTTTTTCGCTTTGACGGACAGAAACTGGCTGTATTTCTGAAATTTACGGCGGTCATTCCGTATGAAATGTTTTCCGGCAATACACGTATAGAATTCTGCCGGGATTGTGACGGACATACCATCTGCTACCACAGTTTACATCGTATGCCGGAATTTCCTATCGCATACGGACAGCAGGAACTTCTTCTGAATAAAAAAGCATATTATGCCACACTTACCTCACAGGTGCTTACCTTCGAAGAGATCACTCCTGCGTCAAAATTAAAAAAACATACAATATCCGCACTTCGAAAGCTTCGTAAGGTTTGTTATTTTAAATAACACGTGGAATATTTTTTATATTTTCACGTCTTCTTACTATTGCAATCTTTTCACCAGTATGATAGCATTCAATTGAACAAATTTTATTTATGCATTATAATTATTGTTATTTTAAACAACATTTTAAACGAAAGGTAAAAAGATACTATATGAAGAAATTATCTATGACACGTCTTGCAGAATTCGTTTCCGGCAAGCGCAAAGAAAAAAACATGACTCAGCAGGAACTGGCAGATGCAACCGGCATTAACCGCTCCTTATTATCCCGTCTGGAGAAAAAAGATTTTATTCCATCTATTCCACAGCTGGAAAGTCTTGGAGAATGTCTGGGATTTGATCCGGATGAAGTATTTACCGATCAGTCTGCTTCCAGACTGCCATCTCCTTCTCCATTAAATATTGCAGTTGCCGGTACCGGTTATGTCGGACTTTCTATTGCTACTCTGCTTGCACAGCACAATCATGTCACAGCCGTTGATATCATTCCGGAAAAAGTTGATCTGATCAATAAACGTAAATCTCCGATCCAGGATGAATATATCGAGAAATATCTTTACGAAAAAGAGCTTGACCTGACTGCAACCCTGGATGGTGAGGCAGCATATAAAAATGCTGACTATGTAGTGATCGCAGCGCCGACAAACTATGACAGCCAGAAAAACTATTTCGACACTTCTGCTGTGGAGGCCGTGATTGAACTGGTGCTTAAAGTAAATCCGGATGCGATCATGGTCATTAAATCTACCATTCCGGTTGGATACACAGAATCTGTCAGAAAGAAATATAACACCAAAAACATTATCTTCAGCCCAGAATTTCTTCGTGAATCCAAGGCTCTGTACGATAATCTGTATCCAAGCCGTATCATCGTTGCTACAGATCCTGATGATCCGAAACTGATACAGGCATCCCACAACTTTGCAGCACTCCTTCAGGAAGGTGCCCTGAAAGAAAACATCGATACATTATTTATGGGATTCACCGAAGCAGAAGCTGTGAAGCTGTTTGCAAACACCTACCTTGCGCTTCGTGTTTCCTACTT
>CAVBPN010000192.1:0-30274 GCA_963597235.1 bacterium | reverse complement strand
TGGCAGACGCCCGGGACTTAAAATCCCGTGGGTAGTGATACCCGTACCGGTTCGATTCCGGTCTGCGGCACGACTTAGGAAGTCTCAAATCCTTTATTTTAGAGGATTTGTGGCTTTTTATTTTTACCAGTATGATAATTTTTTGTCAATCTCATGGCTTTTTGCTTGTATTATGAAATAATTTGCTATATACTGTGATGAAAGACATCGAAAGGCGGTCAGACCAAAATTGGACATAATAAAAACATTTGGCAACTATGTGGAAAAATGGTGTGAAGGGCATCCGGAAAGAGCACGTTGGCTTCTAAAAACAGGATGGGAGGCAGAAAACCTGAAGTTTACTGTGGCTCCATCGAAGCAAATGAATCCATCGGATCAGTATCTTGCAAGGATGATGATGAATGTTATGCTTAAGCCTTTGAAGCATCCGGAGAGTTCTGTTCTGGTAAGCGTATTTACCCCGTGTGAGCTGATTCAGGAAGCTGGCTTATATCCATATAATGTCGAAAGTTTTTCCTGCTACCTGACTGCATCTCAGGCAGAGCGGGTATTTCTTCAGAGTGCGGAGGACGCAGGGCTTTCTGAGACACTCTGCAGTTATCATAAAACATTTATCGGAGCTGCGGAAAAAGGACTTCTGCCGAAACCGAAGTGTATTGTATATACGAATCTTGCCTGTGATGCGAATCTCCTGACGTTTCACAGACTGGCGGAATTTTATCATGTGCCGGTATTTTCGATTGATGTGCCGTTCCATCAGACTGCATCTAATGTAGCATATGTAGCAACGCAGCTGCGTGCACTGAAAAGCTTTCTGGAACAGACGACCGGGAAAAAGATCGATGAAGAGCTGCTGAGCCGGAGAGTGGCGCGGGGACGTAAAACGCTGGAAGAGTTTGATGAATTCCAGAGTACACGTGCGGATCGCTATATTCCGGCGGATCTTGTGTCTCCGCTATACAGCGGTATGACGAATAACATTCTTCTCGGAACAGAAGAAGAGAAATTATATACAGAGAAATTGCTGCAGGATGTTAAGCACGCTCCGTCAAAAAAAGGAAAACATATCTACTGGATGCATACAATTCCGTTCTGGTCTGATGCGGTGAAAGAAGCTCTTCTTCTGAATGACAGTGCCCAGATTGTGGGATGTGAACTGTCTCAGGTAACGGATCTGTCTGTACATTCCGAAGATCCTTATGAAGAAATGGCAATACGGCTGGTATATCATGCACTCAACGGACCGATATCCCGACGGATCGAAGCAGGCATCCGACATGCAAAACAGACAGGAGCAGACGGAGCAGTCTGGTTCAATCACTGGGGCTGTAAACATACGCTTGGCGGCTCCAGAATAGCAAAAAAACGCTTTGAGGAGGCAGGAATCCCTGTGCTGATCCTGGATGGCGACGGATGTGACCGCAGCCATGGAGGCGAAGGCCAGACATCAACCAGACTAGGTGCATTTCTGGAGATGCTGGGGGATTTTGATCATGAGTAAGACATATTATGTATGTAAGTATACGCCGGTAGAGCTTCTGAAAGCTTTCGGCAGCGAATGCGAGATATTAAATGAAATGCCGGAGGGATTTGACCGGGCAGAGCAGGTGGCACATCCGAATATCTGTGGATTTGGAAAATCTGTTCTGGAAGAAGTCCTGGCAGGTAATATAAAAGAACTGGTACTTGTAAATTGCTGTGATACAATTCGCAGTGTTTATGATATACTGAAAGATAGTGGACAGATGGATTTTCTGTATATGATCGATATGCTCCACTGTGATATAGAATGCAGCCGGGAGCGTACTGCAGCCCAGCTAAAGGATCTTGCAGAGGCGTACGGCGCATATAAGGGAACATCTTTTAATAAGAATGCTTTTCTGGAAGCTTTTCAGCCGAAGGAGAGAACACAGACTCCTCATCTGGCTGTGCTGGGAGCCCGTATGGGACAGGAATTATTTGAGATGACAGAAGAGGCCATGCCGCTTCCGGTAGTGAATGAGACCTGTGTCTATAATCGCTCTGTTGGAAAAAATCTGCCAGCGGAAGATATGGATTTTGATAAATTGATGGAATGGTATGCAGGTGAACTGCTTCATCAGATTCCGTGCATGCGAATGATGGATCATGCAGGTCGTAAGGCTTTGTACCAGGATCCAAGTCTGAAAGGTATTATTTACCATACTGTGAAATTCTGTGATTTTTACAGTTTTGAATATGCGGATATCAAGGGGCATACAGATATGCCTCTGCTGAAAATAGAATCAGATTTTACATTGCAGAGCAGTGGACAGCTGAGTACCCGGCTGGAAGCATTTGCAGAAAGTCTGGGCATACAGGAAGAGGCAAAAAAGGAGAAAGTCATGGGAAAAGGATATTATGCTGGAATTGACAGCGGATCAACAAGTACAGATGTGGTGATCCTGGATAAAGACAGAAAGATTATTTCCAGTGTGATCATGCCAACGGGTGCAGGTGCAGCCAATGGCGCAGAAAGAGCTCTTGAGGAAGCTCTGAAACAGGCAGAACTGAACAGAGAGGATCTTGATGCTGTTGTTACTACCGGTTATGGAAGAACAGCGATCTCCGATGGTGATAAGAGCATTACAGAGATTACCTGTCATGCCAGAGGCGCCCATTTTCTGGACCCAGGTGTCCGGACTGTTGTAGATATCGGCGGTCAGGACAGTAAGGTGATTCGTTTAAATGAGGACGGATCGGTGAAGAACTTTGTTATGAATGATAAATGTGCGGCAGGTACAGGAAGATTTCTGGAAATGATGGCAAAGACAATGGAAATGAGTCTGGATGATCTGAGTCAGGTAGGACTTTCCTATCAGGAAGACATCACGATCTCCAGTATGTGTACTGTATTTGCGGAATCGGAGGTGGTTTCTCTGATCGCACAGAATAAACGTACAGACGATATTGTACATGGCCTGAATAAAGCAGTTGCGGCGAAGACAGCATCTTTAGTCAAGCGCATAGGCGGTGAAGAAGCTTATATGATGACCGGAGGTGTAGCACAGAATAAGGGTCTTGTAAAAACTCTTGAGGAGAGACTGGGAACCAGTCTTGTGATCAGTGAGAAATCCCAGCTCTGCGGAGCCCTGGGAGCTGCGTTGTTTGCAGTGGATATGTAACCTGACTGAATGGAGCCTGATATTGACGGACTGATAAAGGGGAGGAAAGGAAGTTGGCTGATTCCAATATTACAAAAAGTGCTCTTGCATCAGCACTGAAGGAACTGATGGAAACGACACCTTTTGCAAAGATTACTGTTTCAGATATTTGTGCAAAATGTAATATGAACCGAAAAAGTTTTTATTATCATTTTAAAGATAAATTTGATCTGGTAAACTGGATCTACGATGTAGAATATCTGAGTCATGTGCAGATCGGAGAAAATCTGATCGGATGGGATAGTGTGCTTCATCTTTGTGATTACTTTTATGAGAATAAAGATTTTTACAGAAAGGTAATGAAAGTAGAAGATCAGAATTCATTTATCAATCATTTCAGAGATATTGTAAGTCCTTTGATGGAAGAAGATATCCGGGAGATTCTGGGAGAAAAAACAGATGCGCAGTTTTATGTAAATTTTTTCTGCGATGCAGTGATCTGTGCATTTGGCCGGTGGATTTCGGAAAGAGAACCACTTCCGCCAAAAGAATTTGTAGATATGATGAAGTCCTGTATCCGAGTGGTGGCAATCACGCAGGAAAGACTGGATAACGAAGAACATCAGTAGTAAATAACATCCGTAATAAATAAAAGCAGCTTCATAAGAGATGCGAAAAATTTTTTCACTCTTATGAGACTGCTTTTATTTTATCCGGACAGAATTACGAGTCTGAACCTGTAACTGTGTCATGATCCATTGAGAAAGATTCTTTAAGGATATCTCTGAGAGATTCTTTAAAAATATTATGTTTCAGAGGAGTGCCCTCCGTATCCAGATTATAAATGAATCCGTCCTGCTTGAAACCAATTACACTCGAAGGTGGTGAAATGATATTGCCAACTTTTTCTACATCGTAAAACAGATCGACAGGTATCGTACGATATTTCTGAGCTACACGGGAGCCGACCGCGGCTTTATATACATTTTCACGAACAGAGGTGCTGCATTCCGGTCTGGCAAGAACAGCGGCAAAGGGACAATGCATTTCCTCGGCAAAACGAGCATAGGAACCAGACAGAATTTCTTCACTTTCTTCTTCGGAATACCAGTGATAGACAGAATACAAAAGACGATGGTCGCGAAGTACCAGGCAGGCAGTATCGGTACTGTCACCATATGAAATTCCGATCAGTACATTCTTCAGAGATTCAGCTGCTTCTGCGAAATCTTCCGTTACAGAATCAGAATGGCATAACAGAATCATAGCACAATCCGGATTATATTCTATAAGAGGAAGGAGTTTTTCCGGGGCGTTGTCTGCATAAAGAAAATAGGCATAAATTCCAAGTTCTTTACCCTGGTCAAAGATGGTCTGATAACGGGAGAGCAGATCATCACAGGAAGTATCGATATTTAAGAAGAAAAGCCATGGTACATTGATATTTTCCGTGCGTTTAATTTTACGGACAATATGAGCACCCTGTGTGCAGCTGTTATAGCCGAGGTTCATTCCGAATTCGATCAGCTTTTCTTTATCCATATGTCTGAGCACATCCTCGATCAGAGGATAGTACGGACTGTTATCATTATTCAGCATCTTACGGGCTATTTCGAAGAATTCCTGCTGAAAACGTCCTTTTGAGAAATGGAGAGCCATATCTACAAGATTTCTGGTACACCGTTCCGGTGATTCGTCAGCATCTTTTAAGGCAGTCTTAACGAATGTTTTTATTATTATACGAGAAGTTTTTGCTGTCATTTGTCATCCCTTCAATATATAAATATATACAAAAAATACAGACGGAAAAAATACATTAACCGTCTGTATTTTATCTACTTCTCATTTAATCACAAAGTGTTATTGTGTGCAATAGACACTATAGTTCACATGTCCAAAAAACGTATTAATTATCAGCCTTTAACTGCACCGGCAGAAACACCCTCTACAATGAATCTGGAAAGAAGAATGTAAACGATGATAACCGGGAAGATGGAGAACGCGATCATCACATAAACCTGTCCCATATCAAACTTCAGGAAGTCAGCACTACGAAGCTGTGCGATCAGTACCGGAAGTGTTTTCTTCTTGTCAGAGTGAAGTACCAGTGCCGGGATAAAGTAGTTGTTCCAGCTCTGTACAAATGTGAAGATAGCCTGTACGGCGATGGCTGGTTTCATCAGCGGAAATACGATCGTATTAAACGTCTTGAATTCTCCGGAACCGTCAATACGGGCGGCTTCTACAAGTTCCAGAGGAAGGTTGCTTTCCATATACTGTTTCATATAGAAGAAAGTAACCGGAGCTGCGATACTCGGAACGATCAGAGGGATGAAGGAATCATCCAGATGCATTTTGCCGAGCAGCTGCAGGAAACCAAGTGCGGTTACCTGAGTAGGAATCATCATGACTGCAAGGATAAAAGTAAACATGAACTTTTTACCTTTGAAGTCATATGCGTGGATCGCATAAGCAGTCATTGTGGAAAAATAAGTACATAAAACAGCGGAGCATGTAGCAATAAAAATACTGTTAAACATACCGTTCCATACAGGAAGAGTTCCTGCGAGAAGATTTTTCCAGTTTTCAATAAGGTGCCCCCCCGGGATTGCTGTGAAACCTTTTTTCAGGGCTCCGTTTGATCTTGTTGCATTGATAAACAGGACATAAAACCAGAACAGGCAGAAGAAAGTGAGAATAATCAGTACCACATAAGCAAGGGTACGCTGACCTTTCATACTCATTCCTTTTTTGGTTTTTTGATTTTTTTCATTCATTCTTCTCACCTCCCGTCAGTTGATTTATTAAAGCGGAATACAATCAGACTGAGTACACCTGTGATAACGAACAGGAATACAGATAATGCACCGCCCATTCCATAGTTCTTGCTGAACAGATGCTTGTTCAGGTACATGATCAGAGTCATGGTTGAACGCATCGGATCACCGGTTCCGTTTGTCAGGATCTGAGGTACATCGAACATCTGCATACCACCGATGAGAGATGTGATCATAACGTAGATCAGAATCGGACGAAGAAGTGGAAGAGTGATCTTCCAGAAAATCTGTGAAGCTGTAGCACCGTCAACTTCTGCGGCTTCATACAGTGACGGGTCAATACCCATCATACCTGCCATCAGAAGAATGGTGGTATTACCAAACCACATCAGGAAGTTCAGGATCGCTACAAGCGTTCTTGCACTCCATGCATGACTGAAGAAAGAGTATGCTTCTTTCAGGATACCTGAATGAACAAGCATTGCGTTGATTGGACCGCCGTCCGCAAATAATGTGAAGAACAACATTGCGAAAGCGGAAGCCATGATCAGGTTTGGCAGATAAATTACAGTTTTGAAGAATCTCTGGCCTTTCAGTCGGAGACTGGGGTTGGAGAACCAGGCTGCGAGAAGCAGGGATACCAGAATCTGAGGTACAAATCCCATGACCCACATGATCATTGTGTTTTTAAAATAGATCCAGATCTCACCGCCCTCAAAGAGCTTTGCGTAATTGGCAAATCCCACAAAATTCGGTCCAATCTGCGTCAAGCCCGATCTGTAATTTTCAAAAAAGCTGTTATAAATTGTACTAATAAGCGGAACGAGCTGGAATATGAGGTATACTACTACAAACGGTATCAGAAAGATATAGCCCCATTTGTTATAGCTGACCGCCTTATGGTTATTATTCTTTGCCATTCTCTTCCTCCACAATTTTCCCTGATTGAGTTTTCTTTAATTGAAAGTGTGCCTGCCTGATGGTCAGGCAGGCACATCTTTTTTACTCAATACTTATTTAACAGAAACTGTCTGTCTTGATTAGTATGAAAGTTCCGGATATTTTTCAACAACTGCTTTGTAGAACAGGTCGAGTGCTTCGTCATATGTTGCATTGCCTTCGAAGTAGTTCTTCATAGCGTTCTGGAATTCTTCGTTGCAGCCCTGATCGTAGACGCTCATGTTGCTGAGGTCGATCTTGTCAGCACCTGCACAGAACATAGCCAGTGGGTTCTGTCCGCCAAGAACAGCGTCGCCGTAGCTTTCGTCTGCAGCCATTTCTTCCATAGCCGGTTTGTTGTTTACGAAGTCATTATCAGCTGTAACAATTTCTTTCATTACATCAACGTTTGTTGTCATAGTTCTCATGATATCAGCAACTAGTGTCGGGTTATCTGTTCCTGTAGCTGCTGTGATCCATGTTCCACCCCAGTAGAAGCCCTGCGGTCCTTCTGTTGCAGCCCAGCCGCCATCTTTACCAACGGAGCCGTCCTGATCAGCACTCATAGAGAAGTCGATGAACCATGCTGGTCCGAAGTATGCAAATACGTTACTGTCTGTGAAGAAGCCTTTGCTCCAGTCATCGCTCCACAGTTCGTATGTAGCTGTTTCGCCTGCGTCAACCATTTCTTTAGACATGTCAACCCAGTTCTTGATATTGTCGTCAACTGTGATCTTTCCATCAACAACCCACGGAGTAGATACGTTGTTGGAGAATACACGGTAGGAGTCATTTACGGTAGAGGTCATCTGATAACCTTTTTCTTTCAGCTCAGCAGCTGTTGCTTTAAATGTATCCCAGTCAGCAACCTTCTTCTGAACTTCTGCCGGATCGTCTGTTCCGAATACTTCTTTGGCGATATCTCTTCTGTAGATCATGGTTCCAGGGCAGCCCTGCCAGGAAAGACCTTTCAGATTTCCGTCAGAATCTGTCATAACATCTTTTGTATACTGATACTGATCAGCAACTTCCTCGTCTGTGATTCCAAGATCTGCTACAGACATTGTATAATCAGTATTTACATATTTCAGTGCGTAGTCAGCTTCTACAAGGAAGAGGTCGATCTTGTCATCATCTGCTGCATCAGCCTGTTTCAGAAGTGTTTCATCCAGGTTGTTCTGATATGCGTTGTCATCAGATGGAGTGATGTTCCATACGACATCTACATCACCGATCTTGCCGTGAGTTCCGTCTACTTCTTCGTATCCCGGATAATGATCTGTCAGACGGGATTTGAATTCTTCATTCCAGCAGTAGATGTTTAAAACTTTTCCTTCATCAGAAGCTACAGCATCAGCCCATACCGGAACTGCTGCCAGACTTGCAAGCATAGCTGCTGTTAATGTGATTGCCATAACCTTTCTCTTCATGTTGTTACCTCCCATTAATAATTTTTGTTTTATATTTTTCCATATTTAATTTTCTATTTTGCCAGATTCCTGACTGATGCACCGGGGAAGAGTGTTCCGTCAACGGTGAACTTATCGATGATCGTTGTTTTTGGATTCTCGATCAGGTCAATCAGTTTCTGTGCGGCAAGCCGTCCGATTGTTTCTGTGTCCTGACACAGAGTTGTCAGCCGGGGCTCCAGAATGCGTGCAAAAGTAAGTCCGTCATATCCTGCTATGGAAATATCATCAGGTATTCGAAGTCCACGTTCGTGAATCTCGTTGATACCGCCCAGAGCAGAGAAATCATCCGGATAAAGAATGCAGGTTGGCGGATCTTTCAGATCAAGAAGCTCTGAAGTTGCCATTGCTGCTGCTTCCGCATCGCGATAAGGGATGACCGGCATATATTCATCAGGTACATCAATCCGTTTTTTCTGGAGAGTTCTGTAAAAACTTCCGAGTCGGTTTCGTGTAACGGAAGAATCTTCTCCGTGAATATAGGCGATCTTTCGGTGCCCCCGTTTCAGAACATAGGAGACAAGATCTTCCATTCCCTGAATGTTGTTTGAAACAACAGCAATTCTTCCATCAAATACATGATCGATCGTGACCACCGGAATGTCGGATTGTACCAGCCGCTGTACTTCTTCGGTAAAGAAGTTGATGCAGGCGATCACAACTCCGTCGACCCCTCTGTAACGACAGTGTTCATAATAGTTAAGACGCTGTCCGGAGAGATTCCCACTGGTGAAGGTGATATCGTATCCTTTGGATTCAGCAGTGCGCTTAAAACTTTCGAGTACATGATTGAAATAATCATGTGTGAGACCACTCATGGCTTCATCTACAAAGAGTACACCAAGATTGTAGCTTCGCTTTGTTTTCAGTGCTCTTGCTGAAGAGTTTGGAAGATACCCCATTTCTGATGCAGTCTTTAAAATAAGCTGCCGGGTTTCTTCGCTGATATCCGGATAACCATTCAGAGCTTTGCTGACACTTGCAACTGATACGCTGCATTGTTTTGCAATGTCTTTCATGGATATCATATACATGTCCAGCCTTTTCTGTTTTTGTTTCTAAATCGTTTTCGCAAGTTCATCGTACTGTATTTTCAGATAACTTTCAAGCGTTTTTTGTTATATTTGCATAATTTATCTCTGTTGCACAAAAAAGAATTTATAATAATTTATCAATTTCACAAAAAAGGCATTATGTTTTAACGAAAATTTTCGTAAAGGTTTCGCGAAAATTGAAATTGCAATTGTGTAATATTTTAACGTGTAAAATGACAGTTGATTTTTGGGAAAAACTGAATTATACTACACTTAATCCAATCTAATCTATATTATAGCTGTAAAAATTCTAAACTTATTCGTTTTCGCAAATCTGTTTTCAGTCTTTAATTCGTGATCGCATACCCTTACTTTTATATGAGTATTTTTACAGGAGGTCCTTCAATGAAATATGGATATTTTGATGACAAAGCAAAAGAATATGTAATCACTACACCACATACACCATTACCATGGATCAACTATCTTGGAAGTAACGATTTCTTCTCACTGATCTCAAATACCTGTGGAGGATACAGCTTCTATAAAGATGCGAAACTGCTGCGAATTACGAGATATCGTTACAATAATCTTCCGGTAGATTCCAATGGAAAATATTATTATATTAATGATGATGGTGTGATCTGGAATCCGGGAACCATGCCATCCATGACAGAGACAGATACCTACGAGTGCCGTCATGGTCTTGGATACAGTCGTTTCCATTCTTCTAAGAATAAACTGGAAGCTGATCTCCTGGCATTTGTACCATCTGATGCAGCCTGCGAGATCAACTGCCTGAAGCTGAAAAACACTTCTGATTCCGAAAAAAATATCTCTCTGTTTTCGTACGTGGAGTTCTGTCTGTGGAATGCCGTAGATGACGGTTCAAACTTCCAGCGAAATTTGAGCATCGGCGAAGTGGAAGTAAAGGGAAGTACGATCTATCATAAGACAGAGTACAGAGAAAGAAGAAAACATTACAGTTTCTTCACCGTTAATACATCGGTTCATAATTTTGACACCAGCCGTGATGCTTTCCTGGGAGCAGGGAACGGAAATGCATTCCCGGAAGCTGTACGCAGGAAAAAATGCAGTAACTCCATAGCAAGTGGATGGTATCCGATCGCAGCACATCAGATTGATCTGACACTGGCACCGGGTGAAGAAAAAGAAGTTGTATTTATGCTGGGATATTGTGAGAATCCTGCAGATGATAAATGGGAAGCACCGGGAATTATCAACAAAACACCGGCAAAAGCTCTGATCGAAAGATTTGATACCATGGATAAAGCGATGGCAGCTTTTGAGCAGCTGAAAGCTTACTGGGAGAATCTGTTGGCACGTTTTGCAGTATCCAGTGAAAATGAACACATTGACCGTATGGCAAATATCTGGAACCAGTATCAGTGTATGGTAACATTTAATATGTCAAGATCTGCATCTTACTATGAATCCGGAACAGGACGAGGCATGGGATTCCGTGATTCCTGCCAGGACCTTCTGGGATTTGTACATCTGATTCCTGAGCGTGCAAGAGAGAGAATCATTGATATTGCATCCACACAGTTCCCGGATGGAAGTGCTTATCATCAGTATCAGCCGCTGACAAAACAGGGAAATCTGGATATCGGAAGCGGATTTAACGATGATCCGTTATGGCTGATCGCAGCAGTGGCAGCATATATCAAAGAAACCGGTGATTATGGCATTCTTGATGAACAGGTACCATATGACTGCAAAAAAGGTTCAGAAGTTCTGATGTTTGATCATCTGGAAAAATCTTTCCATTTCACAGTGACACACCTTGGACCACATAAACTGCCACTGATCGGAAGAGCAGACTGGAATGACTGTCTGAATCTGAACTGTTTCTCCAGTGAACCGGGAGAATCTTTCCAGACAACAGGTTCATCTGAGGGACCTGTAGCAGAGTCTGTATTTATTGCAGGCATGTTTGTAAAATATGGAAAAGAATTCGAAGAACTCTGCAGACGTACCGGACGCGACGAACTGGTGAAAGAAGCAGAGAAGGCCGTTGATGAAATGTATCAGGCTGTTCTGGATGCAGGATGGGACGGTGAATGGTTTATCCGTGCATATGATGCGCAGTCCGAAAAAGTTGGTTCAAAAGAGTGTGAAGAAGGTAAGATCTTTATCGAACCACAGGGATTCTGCGTTATGGCCGGAATCGGAAAAGAAGAAGGTCTTGCAGAAAAAGCAATGGATTCTGTACATGAACATCTTGAAACGAAGTATGGAGTCATGATTCTGCAGCCGGCATATACAAGATATCATCTTGAACTTGGTGAGATCACTTCCTACCCGCCGGGATACAAAGAAAATGCAGGTATTTTCTGCCACAATAATCCGTGGATCTCTATTGCGGAAACAGTGCTTGGAAGAGGAGACCGTGCTTTTGACATTTATCGAAAGATATGTCCGTCCTATATTGAAGAAATCAGTGAAGTTCATCGTACAGAACCATATGTATATTCACAGATGGTTGCAGGTAAAGATGCACCGAGATTTGGTGAGGCAAAGAACAGCTGGCTGACAGGAACTGCGGCATGGACATTTGTGAACCTGTCCCAGGCACTTCTGGGAATTCAGCCGGATTATGACGGACTTATTGTGGATCCATGTCTCCCTGGAAAATTCGGGGATTTCAAAGTTGACCGCCGCTTCAGAGATGCGGAGTATCATATCGAGATCCACAAACCGGAGGGTGTACAGAAAGGTGTCAGCTGGATCGAAGTGGATGGAGAAAAAATCAGTGGAAATCAGATTCCTCTGGTTGAGGGCAAGAAAGAATATCGTGTAATTGTACAGATGGGATAATAAAGCGCGTATGAAAAAACACCTCACGGGATATGAACCTGTGAGGTGTTTTGCTGTCAGATTATTTTGTTACTGCGAACGAAGTGAACAGTAACTATTTTTCGGAAGTCATAGTAGAGGCAAGGCCTTCAGGAAGAATCGTTCCTCCGCCAAGGACCATATCACCGTCATAAAGAACGGCAGCCTGACCAGGGGTGACAGCACGCTGTGGCTCATCAAAGGTGATCTTGAGCAGATCATCCCCAAGCTGTTCTACAGTTGCCGGCTGCTCCGGCTGACGGTAACGTGTCTTAACTTTACATTTAATTGGTTTATCGAGGTGCCCCCATGGAATCAGGTTGATATCGTTCACATAGCAGCAGGAACTCATAAGATCCTGTTTTCCGCCAAGGATAACCTTATTGGAATCCAGAGACTTTCCACATACATAGAGAGATTCCGGTGCGGAGATTCCAAGACCGCGGCGCTGACCGATCGTATAGTGAATCTGTCCTTTATGCTTACCGAGGATTTTACCTTCTTTATCTACGAAATCACCAGGTTCGGAAGACTGACCGGTATACTGTTCAATAAAGGAGGCGTAATCTCCATCCGGCACAAAGCAGATATCCTGACTGTCCGGTTTGTCAGCATTGATAAAGCCCTGTTCCTGTGCAATATGACGAATCTCTTTCTTTGAATAAGTGCCGAGAGGGAACAGCGTGTGTGCCAGCTGATCCTGAGTCATGGCATAGAGAACATAGCTCTGGTCTTTTGTCGGGTCAAGGCCTTTTTTCAGAATGAAACGTCCTGTTTCCGGATCCTGTTCGCGGCGCGCATAATGTCCGCTCGCGATATATTCACAGCCGAGTTCTCTTGCCTTGTCAAGAAGCGCAGAGAATTTCAGGAAACGGTTGCAGTCGATACACGGGTTAGGTGTACCACCGTGAAGGTAAGTATCCGCGAATTTATCGATGACACTGTGACGGAATTCGTCATGCATCGGGAATACGTAATAGAGCATGCCGAGTCTTGCGGCAACACTTCTTGCATCTTCGGTATCAGATGGGGTGCAGCAGGCACGGTGTCCCGGAAAACTGCACTGTGGGTTATCGTAAAGCTTCAGAGTAGCACCGGCACAGTCGTAACCTTCCTGAACCATCAGGTAGGCCGCTACGCTGGAATCAACTCCGCCGCTCATGGCGATGATTGCTTTTTTCTGCATATATTTTCTCCTGTTTATTAGGGTATTGTTTTGATATTATGTCTAATATATGGTATCATCATAGAAAAACAGTGTCAAGCAAGTAAAAATACATAAAAACAAAAAATGAAAAAAGGTGTTGACATATGCAAAAAGTGGTAGTATATTAAACCTATCGGAGAGATAGGAATTAAAAACCGAGAAAAAACATTAAGGAGGAAGAATCATGTTTACAGAAAAAGCAGTACAGACAAGAGTCATGTGTATGATGGATAAGGAAATGCGAATGTGCATGTGTATGTCAGATAATGCTTCCATGTATCGGAAACTTCCTGTGGCATCAGAGGGGCAGTATAGAGAGGCCTGAGTAGGATGTCAGAAATGTGAATATAGATGTATCGGACAGATACAATATAGATTGCATGAACAGGATAATCCGACGGATTTCCTGCTTTTTTATTGCCTTTTTTCAAGATCGGAGGACAGGCGATCCGAATTTACAACTGAATAGAGAATACAACTGAATATAGAAAAACGAAACAGAACTATAAAATAACGAAATTAAAAATTATGAAATAAGAAAAGAGAGGATTTTTATTATGAAGAGAAAATTTATCACAGTATCACTTGCAGCAGCACTGGCAATCGGATCAATCGCAGCAAACGGCGTTCTTGTAAGCGCTGATGCAGAAAAAGGAACTATTAAAGTAGCAGCATCTGCTACACCACATGCAGAAATCCTTGAAGAAGCAAAACCGATCCTTGAAAAAGAAGGCTGGGATCTGGAAGTTACCGTATTTGATGATTATGTACAGCCGAACCTGGTAGTAGAGAGCGGCGATTTCGACGCAAACTATTTCCAGCATATCCCATATCTGGATAACTTTAACGAAGAGCAGGGAACACATCTCGTAAATGCCGGTGGTATCCACTACGAGCCATTCGGAATTTATCCTGGAACAAAGAAAACTCTTGATGAGCTGGAAGACGGCGATACTATTGCAGTTCCGAATGATACCACAAACGAAGCAAGAGCACTTCTTCTTCTTCAGGACAACGGTGTGATCACACTGAAAGACGGAGCAGGCCTGGAAGCAACTGTTAAAGATATCGAGGAAAACCCGAAGAATATCCAGATTGAAGAGCTTGAAGCTGCACAGGTTTCCCGTGTTAAAGATGAAGTTGCATTTGTAGTATTAAACGGAAATTATGCACTGCAGGCAGGATATTCTGTATCCAATGACTCTATCGCTCATGAAACATCTGATTCTGAAGCTGCAAAAACTTATGTAAATGTAATTGCAGTTAAAGAAGGCAACGAAGACAGCGAAGCGATCAAAGCTCTGGTAGATACTCTGAAATCTGATGAGATCAAGGATTTCATCAACGAAAAATATGATGGAGCAGTTGTTCCATTTGAAGAGTCCGCAGATGATGCAGATGCTGATAAAGAAGAAGCAGCAGACGATACTGCAGACGCTGAAACAACAGAAGCAGCTGCTGAAGAAGAGGCAGCTGAATAATATTATTGAAGGTATCAGCGAATGAAGTGTCATGCAGATATTTCAGTAAAACAGGAGGAACAGTTTAAATGGAACCGATGATACAGGTAGAGAACCTCTGTAAAAGTTTTTCAACTAAAAATGGAACGGTAGAGGCGGCCAGAAACATCAGTTTTTCCATAGAAAAGGGCGAAATCTTTGGTATCATCGGTCTCTCCGGAGCGGGTAAAAGTACACTGGTGCGATGTCTGAATCTATTGGAAAGACCAACATCCGGAGCTGTCCGGGTGAATGGTAAGAATCTTACGGAGCTTTCTGAAAAAGAACTCCGTAAGGAACGCCAGAATATAGGAATGATCTTCCAGCATTTCAACCTGCTCATGCAGAGAACTGCACTGGATAATGTGTGCTTTCCGATGGAAATTGCCGGAATCAGTAAGAAAGAGGCTCGCAAAAAAGCTCTGGAATATCTGAAAGTTGTAGGGCTGGAAGAAAAAGCACTTTCTTATCCGTCTCAGCTTTCCGGTGGTCAGAAGCAGAGAGTTGCGATCGCCAGAGTCCTGGCAAGTGATCCGAAGATTCTGCTCTGCGACGAGGCGACCAGTGCACTGGATCCGCAGACGACAAAAGCAATCCTGGAACTGATCAAAGAGATCAACCGTGATTATGGAATTACGGTCGTAGTCATCACACACGAAATGAGCGTTGTGCAGGAAATCTGTAATCGAGTGGCGGTTCTGGAAAGCGGAACACTGGTGGAATCCGGTACAGTAGAAGAACTGTTCCGAAGCCCTAAGACAGAAGCAGCACGCAGACTGGTGTTCAGTGGAAGAACGCAGATTCAGGAGATGAATGGAAAACGTCTGGTTCGTGTTATCTTCAAAGATAAATCTTCTTTTGAACCAGTTATTGCAAATCTGGTACTGACTTATCGCACACCGGTTAATATTCTGTATGCAGATACTAAGAACATCGGTGGAAAAGCAGAAGGCGAAATGATCCTGCAGCTTCCCGAGATTGAGGAAATTGCGGATAAGATGATTCAGTATCTGAAAGATACAAATATGGGAGTAGAGGAGTTGAAGTCTGATGTGGGATAATGCGACAATTACGATGCTGCTGGAAGGAACCAGAGATACGTTATATATGACACTTGTATCCACATTTTTCGGATATGTACTGGGACTTCCTCTTGGAATTCTTCTTGCAGTTACAGATAAAGAAGGAATCCGCCCAAATGCAGCTGTTTATAAAGTGCTTGATGTGATCGTAAACATTCTCAGAAGTATTCCGTTTCTGATTCTTTTGATTCTGGTCATTCCGCTTACCAGACTGCTGGTAGGGAAGACATATGGTTCTACAGCGACAATCGTTCCGCTGGTAATTGCAGCAGCACCGTTTATTGCACGTATGGTAGAATCTTCCCTGAAAGAAGTTGAACCGGGAGTGATCGAGGCAGCTGTCAGCATGGGAGCCGGAACACCGACGATCATCTGGAAAATCCTTCTTGCAGAGGCAAGAACTTCTCTTCTTGTCGGTGTGACTATTGCAGTAGGAACAATTCTTGGTTATTCTGCTATGGCAGGAACTGTCGGCGGTGGCGGTCTTGGAGATATTGCCATTCGTTATGGATATTACCGCTATCAGACGGACATTATGCTTGTGACGATCGTGATTCTGGTAGTGCTTGTGCAGATCCTGCAGGGAATCGGCATGATGCTCTCTCGAAAACTGGATAAACGAAAAGCCTGAAATATGATATTTAATAAAGATAAAAGCTCTCAGCAGTGTTAAAATGCCGGGGGCTTTATCTGGAATAAAGGATGGGATCATGAACTGTACAGATATGATGCGGATACCGGAACTCGCGGATGTTCTGAAACTAAAGGCAGGAGAAAGAGGACTCTGGCATGTAGTACGCTGGATTTATTTTGCAGACTGCCTGCAGTGCATTAAAAGTGAATATATGCTTGAGAATTATATCCACGGCGGGGAATTCGTGATTCTGACAAACAGGAGTGTTACAGATGACAGCGAGAAGCTTATGTCATTGATCGGGCAGATGTGGGAACATGGGATTGTGGCTCTGGGAATTAATGAGGGACAGATTTCAGAAGAACTGTTGAAATACTGTGAGGAAAAAGAACTGCCATTATTTGAACTTCCGGAGAAATTTCCACTGATAGATCTTTCGCAGATCATGTGTCGGAGACTGGTGCTGGAGGAAAACGACCGTAATGCAGCAGAACAGCTTTTTTCCTCAATCCTGGATGCAGAGCATCTGAGCAGAGAACGCGTAATGGCACAGGCAAGGTATCTCAACATTAACATCGAGGGAAGTTTCTGCGTAGCTGAGTTTACTTTTGAGAGAGGGAAGAGTGGATGGGAGAAAGACGATTCTCTGACGCTGGGACAGAACATAAAACGTATGATCAATACGGAATTTTCTTTTTATACAAAAGAAGATATTCTGATTCTTCCACAGGCTGGTTCGATCCTGGTGCTGATACCTGTTTCGCAGCTTAATGACAGTCAGATACGGGAGGTTCTTGAGCAGATCATTGAACGTGTGCAGGGAGAGCATGGAACGAGGCTCAGTGCCGGAGTCGGAAACAGTGTGGCATATCTGGATGAGGTAAAACGCAGCAGAAATGAGGCTTCGGCTGCAATCAGGGCAGCGTCTGCCACAAACATGCCCGGCCGGGTCTTCTTTTATAAAGATCAAGGTATCTATACGTTGATCTCACATGTAGATGATACCAGAGTTCTGGATGAATATGTGGAGGCACAGCTGGGAAAATTGCTCAGATATGATGAGCTTAATGCCGGAAGTCTCTGTGAAACACTGGAGAATTATCTGTCACACGGCTGTAATGCGAAGAGAACAGCAGAAGCTATGTTTATCCACAGGAATACGTTGAATTACCGAATGAAGAAAATTAACGAGCTGTTGAACTGCGAACTTGAAGATATGAATCAATGTCTTGCGTTGAAGCTTGCCTTTTTAATCATTAAATATCGCAGCAGATAACTATTTGTGCACCGTGCACAAAAAAAATGGTTTTCTATGTACATTGATTTCAGCAGAGAAGGTGCTATAATCTAGCTAAATAAAAAATTAAATGAACCAATCGGAAAAGACAAAGACGTCAGACATGTAAATGTTCTGGCGTCTTTTTGTTGGATGAGGCGAAGAAATAAAGGAGGAGTATATTATGACAACAGCAGAATTATCAACAGCATTACCGGAGATCGTAACAGCACAGGTACCAGGACCGAAATCCAGAGAACTTCTGGACAGAAGAGATGCGGCAATCCCGAAAGCACTTTGTGGGAAAGCTTATCCAATCTGTATCAAACAGGGTGCAGGCGCAATGTTTGAGGACCTTGACGGAAATAAATTCCTTGACTGGGTCGGAGGTGTTGGCGTTCTGAATATCGGATATTCTCATCCGGAAGTCATTGAGGCAGTAAAAAAACAGACAGAGAAATATTTCCATACAATCTTTAACGTGTATGTACATGACGGATATGTAACACTTGCAGAAAGATTAAATGAGATCATGCCATGCAAAGGTGAGGTAAAGAAAACGTATTTCGCAAACTCCGGTGCAGAGTGTGATGAGAATGCAATCAAGATTGCAAAAGCATTTACAAAGAGAAGCGGAGTGATCTGTTTTACAGGTGCTTTCCATGGAAGAACAAACCTGACGATGGCATTGACAGCAAAGAAAACATATGCAGTTGGCATGGGACCTTTCCCGGCAGGCATTTACCGTGCACCGTATCCGTACGTATACAGAGCACCGAAGGGATATACTGAAGCTGAAGCAGTTCAGTACTATGTAGATGAACTGCAGAGAATCTTTGATGAAGGTGCTCCGGCAAACGAAATTGCCTGCATGATCGTTGAACCATTTGAGGGTGAAGGTGGATTTATCCCAGCGCCGATCGAGTGGGTAAAAGCAGTTCGCAGAATCTGTGATGAAAAAGGAATTCTGATGATAGCAGATGAAGTTCAGTGTGGTAACTGCAGAACCGGTAAATATTATGCATCTGAGTACTGGGCAGAAGCAGGTGCAGCACCGGATATCATTACAACAGCAAAATCTCTTGGCGCAGGACTTCCGATTTCTGCGATCACAGCAAGAGCAGAGATCATGGATGCAGCACCGGCAGGAACGATCGGTGGCACGTTCTGCGGAAACCCGGTTGCGTGTGCTTCAGCACTGGCAGTTATGGATATTATGAAACGAGACGACTACGCAGGAAAAGCACGACACATCGGTGAGGTTGTCACAGCACGCTATAAAGAGCTTCAGGAAAAATATCCGGTGATCGGTGATGTCAGAGGTCTTGGTGCAATGATCGGTCTGGAACTTGTTAAAGACAGAGATACAAAAGAACCAGCAACGGAACTTGCAGGAAAAGTTGTTCAAAATGCAATCCAGAAAGGGCTTCTTCTTGAGACATGCGGAACAGCAAGTAATGTGATTCGTTTCCTTGCACCGCTTACCATGACTGATGAGCAGATGGCGAAAGGTCTGGAAATCTTTGAGCAGGCATTAAAGGAGGCTTAAACGCAGATGAAAGCATTTGCTATTAAAACAGAAATAGAAGAGTACGATACATTTGAACAATATACAGCAGAGGCAGAATTGGGTCCGCAGGACCTGGTTCTTTGTGGAAAACATACTTATGATAAATATGTAGCACCTCTTTCTCTGGGCGTGCAGACACTTTTTCGTGATCAATATGGAAAAGGGGAACCTACAGACGCAATGGTAGATGCGATTCTGGATGCACTGCGGGAAAAAGAATTTGACCGCATTATCGCGATTGGCGGTGGAACTGTAGTGGATATTGCAAAAGTTGTTGCAGTTGCAGGAAAAGAAGATAAAGTAGATGATCTTTACGATCATGTAGGCAGCCTGAAAAAGGTACACCCGCTTGTGATCATACCGACAACCTGTGGAACAGGAAGTGAAGTTACAAATATTTCTGTGATTAACCGCATAAGCAAAGGGGTCAAGATGGGGCTGGCATCCAATGCAATGCTTGCAGACAAAGCGGTTATGATCACAAATATGCTGGATTCTCTTCCGTATAAAATATTTGCAACTTCTTCTATTGATGCGATGGTTCACAGTGTGGAATCATACTTAAGTCCAAACGGATGCAGCATCTCAAGGATTTTTTCCACAGAGGCACTGAAAGTGATCATCCAGTGCTGGAAGAAATCCGTGGAAGCCGGTGGCGGGGATGCATGGAAAACTTATGCAGCAGATTTCCTGAAAGCTTCCAACTGGGCAGGACTTGGTTTTGGCTATGCAGGATGTGCGGCTGTTCATGCATGTGCTTATCCGCTTGGCTCCGTATACCATATCCCACATGGACAGTCCAATCAGTTGATGTTTAAAGATGTAATGGAAAAATATAAACAGATTCAGCCGGAAGGACGGATCAATGAGCTGGAAGATATCATTGCAGACTGCCTTGACACAACCCGGGACGATGCGTTGTCTGCTCTGTATGAACTGATGGACCAGGTACTTAAGAAAGAACCACTCCGCAATTTCGGCGTGAAAGAAAGCGACCTGCCTGTTTTTGCCGGAGATGTGATAAAGACACAGCAGAGACTTTTGAAAAACAATTATATAGAATTATCTGAAGAACAGGTACTGGAAATATATAAAGCAGCCTATTGATAGAATATATTTTCATATAGTTTGTTTTTTCTTTAGAAATTTTATAAATATATTAGAAAAAGGACAAAAACTCCTCACATTTATATTGTATGATGTATTTGTCTTAAAGGAAAACCCCTTTAAGAAATCCGGTAGCACTTCAATGCCGGGAGAGTTGCCGGAACTCTTTCCTTTCCCTAAAAAATAAAACAGAACACTAAACAGCCGCCACCTGACAAGAAACGTCGGGAGGGCGGCTGCTTTCGTTGTGTCTGATATTTCAGAGATATCGATGTTAAGGGATACCGGCTGATTCGGTGCTTTATCGGCGGTATCGGTTGAAGCAGGAATAGATTTCCTGGATTCTCGGGACAGCATATCCGCATGGCAGATAAGAACCATCTGCGAGGGAGGCAAGTCCTTTGGACTGAATCTGTTTCAGCAGATATTCAACAATCTCAGGGAGAGTTCGCTGGCCATCAGCCAGGTGTTCCAGCGCATATTTCAAAAGTAATCCCAGGGCAGCTGTCTGTTCAGAATCTACGATCTGTTCGATATAGCGAAGATCTACATCCTGTTTTCCAAGTGAGAATCCATCTTTTCCATGAACTTTAATTTTAATACGTTCCGGTTTTCCTGCTCCACGGCCATGGGAACGGACTGACGGAGTATTTTTCTGCATGACACGATGGCTTTCCGGCATAGTAAACGCAGGAGCTTTGACGGGATTCAGAGGATACTGTCCACATAATTTTTTAACTTTATCTGTGATATCCACAGGACGATAACAATCCATCTGTATAATCGTATCTGCAATGTGGAAAAATGCACCGGAACTTCCGGCAACCAGAATCGTCGAGATTCCGGCGTTTCTGTACAGATCCCGGGCACGTTCCAGAAATGGTGTGATCGGCTCTTTTTCACGGGAAATCACTTCCTGCATGAAGGTATCGTGTACCATGAAGTTAGTAGCAGAAGTATCTTCATCCAGGAGAAAAACTTTACTTCCGGCTTCCATTCCCTCGATGATACCGGCAGCCTGAGACGTACTTCCACTGGCATCCGCTGTAGAAAAACATCGGGTGTCTTTTTTATTTGGCAGATCATTGATAAAAGGAGAGATATCTACGTCTTTGATGAAGCGTCCGTCTTCTGAACGGAGTTTCAGGGCAGTTTCGTCGGTGATGACGTATTCGCGTCCGTCACTGAAAATATGGTTGTATACTCCAAGTTCCAGGGCATTCAGAAGCGTGGATTTACCGTGGTAACCACCGCCGATGATCAGGGTAATGCCCTGCGGGATTCCCATGCCGGTAATCGGACCTTCATGTGGAAGTTCCATAGTTACGCGAAGCGATTCCGGAGAAATGAATGGCACAGAACCTTTCAGCGGACGGGAGGAGATACCGCTTTCTCGTGGAAGGATAGAGTGGTCGGCCACGAATGCGACAAGATGCTGTGCTTTCAGCTGTTCACGGATCGCCTGCTGGTCTTCTGCAAGAAAAATAACCTGCTCCAGCTCTTTTTTATCTATATTTCTGTAGAAGAAAGAATTCTGTACACAGACTGGGAGAAAATCAAATAAAATCTTTTCCAGTTCTGTGGCATTGATGATGCGTCCGTTTGCCGGAAAACCGATAAAGAATCTGGCGGTGATATTTTTATCTGTAATCTCACATGCAGAACGCGCGAGGACTTCCTGACCGCAGTGACTGACGGAGATCAGCCCGCTTTTTCCGGAACCTTTTGCACGGAATGTATACTGATTGACCTGACGCTCAAACTGACGGGTCAGATAATCGGCAAGGGTAGTACGTGTGAGAACGTCTTTACAGTAGGTGTCCGGGAATTCTGCATCTTTGCGAGAGATGTGCACACTGATATGAGATGGTGAGGCAAAAGGATCGCCCTGTACATGGTCAATAGAGAGGATGTAGCGGTCAAATTGATAACTGCCTTTCAGAGACTTATAGGCAGGGTAGCTTTTACGATGGATAGATTGAAGCTGTGTTTTTAATTCAGATGCCTGTTGCATGTAAAAACTCCTTTATGAAAAAATATGGTAATGCATTTATGAAAATACTGTGATTTCTCTGTGTATTTAAGGTACGTTTAAAGTACGGTTGTAATTATTAGGATGTTAAGAGCGTGATGAAATTACAGAATTGGAATCAAGTATTAAACAAAATCATTATAGTGCGGGAATATGAAAAAACGCAAGCGATTCAGGACATAATAAAAAGAGAATGCGGCAGAATTTGTACCGGCAGCCAAATTTCTTATACAAATCTTATATCTTTATTAAGAATCTGGAAGAATGTAGAAATACGTAAAATATTGGGGTATAATGTTGAAAGAATTTTGAATGTCAAATGAATTAAAAATCAGATGAAAGGTGGCTTTATATATTATGGAAAGAAGAAATGCATGGCTTTCTTACGAGGAAGCAGATGAGAAAGAAATGGAGAAACTTGCAAAGGACTACCGGACATTTCTGGATGCCGGTAAGACCGAGCGCGAATGCGTTATGGAACTTACAAAAGAGGCAGAGGCAGCAGGTTATGTTTCGTTAGAAGAAAAACTTGCATCCGGAGAGCAGATCAAAGTCGGGGACAAGATTTATGCAGTTGGCATGAAAAAGATCATGGCAATGTTCCACATCGGACAGGAACCGATTGAAAAAGGAATGAATATCCTTGGTGCACATATCGATTCCCCACGTCTCGACGTAAAACAGAACCCTTTATATGAAGATGCAGACCTGGCATACCTGGATACTCATTACTATGGTGGTGTGAAGAAATACCAGTGGGTGGCACTTCCGCTGGCAATCCATGGTGTGATCGTGAAAAAAGACGGTACGGTTGTTGCTGTAAATGTCGGAGAGGATGAAGATGATCCGGTTGTATATATCACCGATCTTCTGATTCATCTGGCGGGGAAACAGCTTCAGAAAAAAGCTGTAGAAGTGATTGAAGGTGAAAATCTCGACATCCTGATCGGAAGCAGACCACTCAGCGAAAGCACCGATGAGAAGAAAAAAGAAGCAGTCAAATCTAATGTTCTTCGTATCCTCAAAGAGAAATACGATGTAGAAGAGGAAGATTTCCTTTCAGCAGAACTTGAGATCGTTCCGGCAGGCAAGGCACGTGACTGCGGCCTGGACAGAAGTATGGTAGCCGCTTACGGACAGGATGACCGTGTATGTGCCTATACTTCCTTTGTGGCTATGCTTGAGATGGAAACACCGAAACGTACGAGCTGCTGTCTGCTGACAGATAAAGAAGAGATCGGAAGCGTCGGAGCAACCGGTATGCAGTCTAATTTCTTTGAAAATACTGTAGCAGAGCTTCTGGAAGGAATGGGATGCTATTCAGGACTGGCGCTTCGCAGAACACTTAAAAATTCCTTTATGCTTTCTTCTGATGTAAGTGCAGGGTATGATCCGGCTTATGGAGAATGCTTCGAAAAGAAAAACGCAGCTTATCTTGGAAGAGGAATTGTCCTCAATAAATTTACAGGTGCGAGAGGAAAGTCAGGGTCCAATGATGCCAATGCAGAATATGTTGCAAAAGTACGTGGTATTTTTGATGAGAGTAATGTCGCATTCCAGACTGCTGAACTTGGTAAAGTTGACGTTGGAGGTGGCGGAACGATCGCTTATATTGCGGCACTTTACGGAATGAATGTTATTGACAGCGGTGTAGCTGTTTTAAGTATGCACGCACCATGGGAAGTAACCAGTAAAGCAGACATTTATGAAGCAAAGAAGGCATACAGGGCATTTCTTGAAAAAGCATAATAAGAGTCGTATATGATAAGAGAAAATGACAGTTGCTGTAATCAGACAGTGACATCAAAGGAGAATACAGATATGAATGATACGCTGATCAAGGTGGAAGATCTTTGTAAGATCTATAATCCCGGTGAAAATGAAGTAAGAGCACTGGACCATGTAAGCCTTGAAATAAAGAAGGGAGAACTGGTGGCAATCATCGGCCAGTCAGGTTCAGGCAAATCTACTTTTATGAATATGCTTGGATGCCTTGATGTTCCCACATCAGGAAAATATTATCTGAATGGAACGGATGTGTCCGAAATGACGGACAATGAACTTTCGGAGGTAAGAAACCGTGAAATCGGATTTATCTTTCAGGGATTTAATCTGATCGCAAATTTAAATGCAATTGAAAATGTGGAATTGCCGTTGATCTATCGTGGAATTGACCGTAAGACAAGGCATGAGCTGGCAATTGAATCCCTGAAGATGGTCGGACTGGAGAAACGTATGGATCATAAGCCGAGTGAGATGTCAGGTGGACAGCAGCAGCGTGTGGCGATTGCAAGGGCGATCGCTGCACAGCCACCGGTCATACTGGCAGATGAGCCGACCGGAAATCTTGACTCCGCATCCAGTAAGGAGATTCTTGCGATTCTGAAAAAGATGCATAAGACCGGAAGAACCGTTATTCTAATCACACATGACAATGGAATTGCGGCACAGGCGAGACGTGTCGTGCGTATTATGGATGGTAAGATAGAATCGGATACGATAAATCCGGATTTTGACCCGGAGGAAGCAGAATGAAGAAGCAAAGAAAGCAGATCTGAATGTAGAATTCGGTAAACTGGATATGCAGAATACCTTAAATAAATCAGCCGAGGCAGTGCAGAAACAGCAGAATGCAGCCGGTGATGTCTCAAGTCTGAAACAGCAGGTTGCTGCTCAGAAAACCGCGCTTGAGCAGGCAAGCAATGATCTGGCAGAGCTTCAGGCAAAACTTTCTTCTCAGGAAGCTGTCGCAGATGCTGATCCGGGTGCTGTAACAGAGGAAGAGAAAGAAAAGATGGAGATTACAAATAATCTCTCGGAACTGGATCAGATGTCGGCACAGGAACTGGTAGAGGCTGCAAAGAAAGGCATCAAGGCAGATATTACGGTTGCAGGAAAAACTTACGAAGGTGAAGTAACAAGTGTCAGTCACGTTGCCACTCAGAATGAAAAAGGAGCTTCTCTGATCTCGGCAGATATTCGGATCAAGAATCCGGATGAAGACATTTTCCTCGGAGTAGATGCAAAAGTAACGATTCAGGCAGAGGAAGCGGATAATGTAGTTGTTCTTCCGTCTGAAGTAGTGAATATTGGAAAAGAAGGTTCTTTCTGCTATGTTCTGGAAAACGGAATCATCACCAGAAAAGATATTACAACAGGAATCAGTCCGACCGTAATCTTGGCAGCGACACTGTTCTCCTGTGCAGTCGGAGTATTCTTTGGAATCTATCCGGCGAGAAAGGCAGCACGTTTAAGTCCAATCGAGGCGTTGAGAAGAAATTAATATCATTGATTTTAGATAAAGCTCATGGCAAATGCTATGGGCTTTTCTTATGTTTAAGCTCTGATAAACTTTAAGGTTTACTTAAAGTTAATTCACATTATCTTCCTTTTTTTGTCACAAAGGAAACACAGATTTTCTTTATAGTATCACCTGTAAACAACAAATACAGATATAAAACCGATAAAAAACTGATATGAAGAAAGGATATGATTTTATATGAAACGTAAATATGCAGCAATGATTCTTGGACTGACAATGGCACTTACATCTGCAACTATGGCTTATGCAGCAACGGATACAACGACAGAAGCGGCAGCGGACGCAACAGACACAACTGCTGATTCAGAAGATACAACAGACAATGCAGATTCTGCTGAGACTACAGAAGTTTATGGTGAAGTTACTGCAGTCGGAGAAGACAGTATTACGATCAATGTCGGAACTCTGAAAGAAGGACAGCAGCCGGGTGAAGGCCAGGAACCAAAAGATGGTGAAAAACCGGAAGACGGCGAGAAGTCAGATGATGCAGATGCCAAAGCAGATGCGGACAGTAAAGATGAGTCAGCTGAGGATGCAAAAGATGACGCAGCAGATGCTTCTGATGAAGATAATAAAGATGCAAAAACGGATGATTCCAAGGAGGAACCGAATAGTGAAGCTCCATCTATGCTGGATCTGACAGGCGAATCTCAGGATATCAAAGTAACAGATACAACAACTTACGAGAAACAGGCAGCCCCGGAGAAACCGGAAGACGGACAGGCACCAGAAGATGGTGAGAAAACAGATGAAAAGGACGCATCAGATAGTTCTGACGCAGATAGTAAGGATGAGAGCACGGAGGATAAGTCAGATGCGGACACTACAGATGAGACAGAAGATGACAGTGCTGATGCGAAAGCAGATGACACGAATACAGATGATAAGTCTGCTGATCAGAAACCGGCAGATGGTCAGGCTCCTGAGATGAAGACAGAAACAATTGCCCTGACAGATATCCAGGTTGGAGATACGATCAAGGTTACTCTTGATGAAGACGGTAATGCAACAGCTGTTGTAGTGATGAATGCAGGCGCACCGGATGCCAAAGATGGCGATGCGAAAGCTGAAGATAAGAAAGATGATGCATCAAAGGATGCAAGCGATACAACTACTGCATCTGACGACAGCACAGCAGATGAAACTTCAGAAGATGCAGAATAACTGATACTGATGCATGGTCAGAAAAGTGAGATAAATATATAAAATACAGAATATCGGATATGATCAAAGTTCTTCGGGAAGCGGATCATACCCGATATTTTTTCTTTATAGGAAATTACTCCGTCCGCTTTTTGTCAGCTGCACATATGGCAGGAGTCACATACAGAGGGGGCGGTTGCACAGCCGCCAAGAGCTGTTTCACGCAGTTCTGCCGGAAGTTTTTTGCCGACGGTATACATGATCGAGATCATTTCGTCAAGAGGAATCAGCTGTGTGATTCCGGCAAGTGCCATTTCTGCGGCAACGAGGGCATTGGCTACACCTGCGGCATTGCGGTTCTGGCAGGGATATTCGACAAGACCGCCAACGGGATCACATACAAGTCCGAGCATGTTCATGAGAACAGTAGAAGCAGCGTAGGTGCACTGCAAAGGTGTGCCGCCCATAAGCTCTACGGCAGCAGAGGCAGCCATGGCAGCAGCAACTCCGGTTTCAGCCTGACAGCCGCCGACAGCACCGGCAACAGTGGCGTTTCGCATGGCGAGATAACCGATCGCTCCGGCATTAAAAAGTGCTTTCTGGATGTCTTCGTCAGAAAAATCATAAACTTCCTGAAGCGCAAGCAGAAGCCCTGGTACAATTCCGGCAGAACCGGCAGTTGGTGAGGCTACGATCAGTCCCATGGACGCGTTGGTTTCCAGAGTTGCCATGGAATAGGTGATGGCTTTTTCCAGAAGATTTCCGCAGATTCCCTTGCCGGAAGACTGATGCAGAAATAATTTTTTGGATTCTCCACCGATCAGACCACCCATAGATTTTACCGGATGTTTGATCGGAGAGAAAGCTGCTTCTTTCATGATCTCAAGCACACGCACCATGCGGGCGTCTGCTTCCGATGCCGGCATTTCGCCGATCACAATTTCTCTCTGGCGCATAATTTCAGAGATTGGAAGGTTTAGCTCGGTACATAAAGCCAGAAGTTCACTGGCATTTTTGAATTCTTTCATGATGTTCCTCCTACATCTGCACGATCATAACTTCGTGAATATGCTGATTCTGACGAATGGTATCACCGATATCTTCCGGGAGACGACCGTCGGATTCTACGATCGTGTAGGCAATTTCACCTTTGGATTCCCTGAAAAGACGCATAAAAGCAATATTCACGTTTCGATCACTGAGACATTTGGTAATATAGGCAGCAACGCCTGGCTTATCCTGATGGATGACAATGATGGCACTGTATTCGCCGGAGAAATCTACCTGTACATGATTGATCTGTACGATGCGGACTTTGCCGCCACCGAGGGATTCACCCCGGACGGTCATTTCCTGATTCTGTTCATTTACCATATGAATATCAACGGTGTTGGGGTGAATGTCAGTTTCGGTTTCATTTGGAATGAATGAAAAGGCGAGTCCTTTTTTTTCTGCAATTTCAAAAGAGTTGCGAATACACATATCATCTGTGGAAAAGCCCATGATACCGCCGAGCAGGGCACGGTCAGTTCCGTGACCTTTGTAAGTTCTTGCAAAAGAGCCATAGAGGGTAAAACTTACTTTCCTGAGGGGGCCGTTGATCATTTTCTGCGCAAGAAATCCAATACGCGCAGCACCGGCAGTATGTGAACTGGATGGTCCGATCATATTTGGCCCCATTACATCAAATACACTGATAAAAGACATTTTTCTTCTCCCTGTACATTATATTTTCGTTAGTAGTGTTTGCAGATATGCAAAAAATACAATAGATGTCCTTCTGTTTGTATTGTATCATCCCCGCTTTGAGGAAGCAAATTTATTAAACGAAAAGGCAATCGAAAGACCTGAATAAAAAAAACGAAAAAAGTTAAAAAAGGTGTTGACAAAATGAATGCTTTGCAGTAAAATACATTTTGTTGTGAGCGACAAGTACTCACAAATAAATAAAATGTGCGTTTAGCTCAGCTGGATAGAGCGTTTGGCTACGGACCAAAAGGTCGGGGGTTCGAATCCTCTAACGCACGTAAAACCCTCTGGAAATCAAGTTTCCAGAGGGTTTCTTTTCGTCTTGACAAAGATGTCCAACACCTTAGATTCATTATGTAAACCGTGAATAATAAGATCTGAAAAATATACCATCCAACTTATAAATATCTGACCCCATCCGAGAATACAGGTTGGCAAGATGCAGATATTGTTGTGTTGTCTCAATGCTGACATGTCCAAGGTACAGCCGCAGGGACTCAAGATCTCCACCGCCCAGGATGAACGAAGTTGCAAAAGTGTGCCGGAGCAGGTGCGGTTTTAGTCTTTTCAGATCGGTTTCCCTTTTGATCCGGGCAAAGAGTGATTTCATTGCATCCAGTGAAAAAGGTTCTTCCGGATTATTGAGAGAGCAGAAGAGAAAATCATGTTCTGATGTATACGGTCTGTGAAACGTCAGGTATTTATATAATGGCTGCCGAAGTCTCTTCGCCAGAGGAACGATCCTGTCTTTGTCCCCCTTGCCATCCAGAACGATGACATAATTCTCATCAAAGTTTACAGATCTGGTTGTCAGATTCACAACATCCCCGGAACGAAGTCCCTCATCAAGCATCAGATGAACAATACAATAATTGCGAAGTCCCCTGTAAGTCTTCTGGTTGAATAAATGGTCGATCGCATCAACTTCACCCTGAAACAATGGAAGAACGAGCTTCTTCTCAGGTTTGATGATCTTAAAGCCTTTCATGATGTCTTTTTCTATGTATTCATTGTCATAAAGAAAATGGAAAAACGTCCGGACATCAACAGAGTAAGTTTTAATAGATCTTTTGGTAATTGGATGATCTACAGTCGGTTTAAATGGATGATCTTCCAGCTTATTTTTTGACCGTAAAGATACGACATATTTTTTAACATCCATAGTTGAAACGGAATCCAGGGGGATTTCTGAAATAGAACAGCCCCGATCCTGTTCCATAAATTTAAAAAAGTAAGATAATGTATTTTTGTAATTCTGAATCGTTTTCTCTTTGCAGTATGTCTCACGGTCAAAGATAAACATATCATAACCCTGTTTTAGGGATATGTTCATAAGTATGCCCCCTTTTGTATCTCATTTTTTTCTGCCGGTTCTTCTGATCGGAACGCTGCAGCATGACTTCTGAGATACATTTTTATTATTGTAATCACAGGATCCTTATGGTATTATGTC
>CAVBPN010000191.1:508-2981 GCA_963597235.1 bacterium | reverse complement strand
ACGTCTCTTTTCTGAGTATGTCCTTTACGTGGCACGTTACTTCCCTCCTTAATCATTGTGATTAAATCATCGGTACTCACGCAGATAACTATTGCATGTTCGCACTGGTAAGGTCCTATATTTAACCCGCAACCGACAGGGTATATGGAATACCGTACAAATCCTTATAGTCTTCCGCTGTAATACATTAGATGAATAATATCTTTGTAATCCTCCTGATTATCTGCAATCAGGAAGCGGCGTAGATTTCTGATCTACTTGAATTATTTTTTAGCTTTAGGTCTCTTAGCTCCGTATTTGGAACGAGCCTGTTTTCTGTTAGCGACACCTGCGGTATCAAGAGTACCTCTGATGATGTGGTATCTTGTACCAGGTAAGTCCTTTACTCTTCCTCCACGGATAAGAACAACGCTATGCTCCTGAAGGTTGTGACCCTCTCCTGGAATATAGCTTGTTACCTCGATACCGTTGGAAAGACGAACTCTGGCGATCTTTCTAAGAGCTGAGTTAGGCTTTTTAGGAGTAGCTGTTTTAACAGCAGTACAAACACCACGTTTCTGTGGAGCAGCCTGATCAACTGCTTTCTTTCTTAAAGAGTTGTATGTTTTCTGCAGAGCCGGTGCTGTAGATTTCTTAACAGCTGTCTGACGGCCCTTTCTTACTAACTGGTTGAATGTTGGCATTCCATTTCACCTCCCGATTTATTTCTCCATGGGCTTTCCCATGGGGCCTTGCGGTTGCTATTTACAAATTATGGCATGCGAAAATATAACGTTTCATTCGCACGCTTGCTCATTATAGACCGTAAATACAGGGCTTGTCAAGGTGTTTTATAAAGAATTTTTGCTGATTTTACAAGGGTTTGACATGGATTTTTTCATAGATGTCACAACATGTCAAAAATGCAGGTTTTACTTCCACGGTCTGGCCTTTTCTGTCCAGCCATGTGCCTTCCAGTAAGCCACATCCACTTCATTCCATCCGCTTTTCTTAATTTTCCTTCATTGTGCAAACCCTGAAATATTCTGCAAAACAGCTGCTGCGCCAAAAACTTCTGCATTTTCCTCTGTATAACTGCCGTCTTTATCCTTCCAGAAATCCACAACTTTCTGCGCATCCTCAAACCGTCCGTCTGCGATCCAGGCATAGATCAGTGCTGCAGCCGCAGCCGGATCATTCTCGTCCTCTCCATACCATCTCTCGCAAAAATCCCCTGCCTCTTTTTTCTTATTTAAAGACAGCATAGATGAAGCCAGACGGAACCGTATCTCAGACGGCGAAGCCTTTTCCCATGCAAAAAGTTCCAGAAGCTTCCTGCATACTTTTTCCAGCTGTTCCTGCTCTTCCTCCTGTTCCAGAAACTCCATGTAATCATCCAGCCAAACCTTCAGATCAAACATAAAATCCGTGCTTCCATCCAGGATAAAAAGCTCCGGTGCAAAATCCCCGTATTTTTTCCGGCCATGCCCAACGATCTCGGCCAGCGTCTCAAACGCCCGGTTCCACACCGTCATATCGGAGTCTTCCTTTACCATACCTTCGTAAGACTGTACCATCTGTGTCTCCAGTCTTTTCCACAGTTTTTCCATGATATTTCCCTTTCTTCCAGACAGATCACTCTCTATCTGTCTGCTGACTGTTCCCAGCCATCCAGTACCGCACAGTCTGAATCAGCTGATTTTTCCGCTATGGCCTCCGCTCCTTCCTGGAAGTATAACACTTCTTTTTCTGTTCAGCTACTGTATCCAGGTAAAATCTCTCCTTTTCCCGTAATTTTTCCTGGAAACACAGAATCATACACCTATTTGCAGCTCACGTTCTCTATTCCGGCATCTGCTTGTTTCCGCTTTCTGCTTCCTGCATACTCGATAACTCCCAGCATAAATACCATTAATATAGAAAGAACTGCTCCAACCCGAAGCCCTGGTGTATGATATTTCATAACAATCTCATGTGTCCCTGCCGAAATCTCCACTCCGGTAAGTCCCTGCAAACTCAGCGTTTCCACCTTTTTTCCATCCACATAGATCTGTATATCCGGATCATAAAAACTGCTGATCATAAGCATTCCGTCCCTTTTCACAGTTATATTCCCTTTTCCTCCTGCAAGATCTATCTGCTGTGAAGAAAGTTTTTCATAGATCTCATCCAGATCCGTCTCCTGATAAGTTCCAAGAACAGCTTCGTATATACTGGAATTTGCAGTGATATGAACGATTGTTTCTGTATCATAAGTACCAAGATCCAGAAAATTATTATTCCAGTAATCCGACTTCTGCTCCTGCCCGTTGATCGTAACTGTCTCTGGCTCTGTTCCCGGAATGTAAAGATATCCATGCTCTCCTTTTTTCAGGCGGATATTAAAGGCCGCCATTCCAGTAAGTGTTGTCTCAGGACTGACCATCTTCAGATTATAGAGTCTTTTCCCTGCAATGCCGCTGAGCAGCGGGTTCTGTACTTCCATCGGATTGGT
>CAVBPN010000191.1:0-498 GCA_963597235.1 bacterium | reverse complement strand
ATCCATGATAGAATCACTGATCATATATCCGGCTTTCAGCACGCGGGAATTTTCATACAGGTCAAAAGACTGGCTTTCCCCGATCTTCTGATAAGAAGTGTTCAGCGTCCTTGTATTCCGGCAGATCAGATACCGGATTCCCAGAAGCATATCCATCGCCTCTGTCGCACCCGCATATTGATAACGGTTCTCCAGATTTTCAAACCCCATATTTTTCACAAAATTCCACATTTCTTCCGTATTGGTGGATGAATACATGGAAATTCCATTAAGCTGATACAAAAGCTCCTCATTTCTCACCAGCGGATTCACAATAGCCGCTCTGTAATTTACCTGATCTGCATTTACAGAATCCATAAGTTCACTGACTTCCCGCCCGCTTTCCACATAAATATCACGGCTGGCAGTTCCGTTATCTGTAATGCTTACGATCCCGTGGATTCCAGTTTCTGCAAGGATCAGAATCGTAAGAATACAACTGCATACTCTCCTGATTTC
>CAVBPN010000190.1:7241-19995 GCA_963597235.1 bacterium | reverse complement strand
ATCATATTGTCAGTCATATCCATGTCTCCGACAAGTCCCATACCGATACGGTCCTCCGGAACGAATGCCAGGCTGATCCCGGCTTTATTGATAGAAATGGAATCCATTCCGGAAAGTTCCATACTGCCTCCATTGTCATCTAAAAGTCGGATCGAACCGCTTTCTACATCCTGCAGACCGGCGATCGCCTCCAGAAGTTCCTTCTGTCCACTTCCGGAAATACCGGCGATACCGAGAATTTCACCTGTATCAACAGTCAGATCCACGTCATCCAGAGTTTTGACTTCGTCTTTGTCCCTGCAATTCACACCCTCAATGACCAGACGCGGTTTTACATTCTCCGGCTTCGGTCGTTCGATGTTCAGATCGACTCTTGCACCAACCATCATCTCGGAAAGACTCTGCACATTTGCCTGTGCTGTTTCTACAGTGTCGATATACTGGCCTTTACGGAGAATTGCAACACGGTCAGACAGTGCAAGAACTTCCTGCAGCTTATGCGTGATAATGATGATCGCACATCCGTCATCCCTCATATTACGAAGGATATCAAATAATCTGTCGGCTTCCTGCGGTGTCAGCACGGCTGTCGGTTCATCCAGAATCAAAATTCTTGCACCACGATAAAGCATTTTTACGATTTCAACGGTCTGTTTCTCAGAAACGGACATTTCATAGATTTTCTTTGAAAGGTCCAGGTCAAATCCATATTTATTGACAAGTTTCTGGATATCCTCGGTAATCTTTTTCATGTTAAGTCTTGCCTTGCCCGGCAGACCCAGAACGATGTTTTCAGCTGCTGTCAGCACATCTACCAGTTTAAAATGCTGATGTACCATACCGATTCCAAGCTCATAGGAATCTTTTGGCGAACGGATTGTTACCTCCTTGCCATTTACAAAAATATGTCCTTCATCCGGATAATAAATTCCGTAGATCATATTCATCAAAGTCGTCTTACCGCTTCCGTTTTCACCCAGAATTGCAAGAATCTCTGATTTTCTCAGCGTGAGATTTACATGGTCATTCGCCTGGACTGATCCAAAACGCTTGGAAATATCCTTAAGTTCAAGTGCATAAGTTTCTCCCACTGTCATTCCCTCCTTTTATCCCAATCATAAAGACATCCCTTTATGATCTGATTTTCATATCACAAAATCACAAATTGTCATATGTGCAAAAGAAACCTCCATATTCAAGTCGGAGATTTCCTTTGCACGTATAACAAGAAAAAAGCAGAGCTGCTGGCAAGCAGCTCCGCCTGTTCCAAATCTTATTCTGTAATAGATGTGATTCCGTCGATTGCTACATCGAATGCCGGTGCAGAACCAAATTCGGATTCATGGAAGTATCCATCAGAAACGTATTCTGTGTCGCTACCATCTTTCTTATAAGTAGTGAGTTCTTCACCGTCTACTGTGAATGTAGAAGTATCAAATACATGAAGAGATCCGTCTGCAAGTGCATCTTCAACTTCTTTTACTTTCTCATCTGTTCCTTCTGCTACAACGTTCTCGTTGAGTGGTGTAATCTTGTCTGCTCCATCGGAGAAGCCTTTGCACCAGTCTGTGTCGATTGCTGTACCATCAAGCATGCACTGTACTGCATATGTGTAATATACACCCCAGTCCATGGATGCAGAAGTAAGTGCTGTGTTCGGAGCTACAGATGTCATGTCGATGTTGTATCCAACACAAGGAACGCCTGCTGCTTCACATGCTGTAGGAGCACCTGTTGTATCTGCATGCTGGCTGATCAGGACACATCCGTCAGAGATCAGGGCATCTGCACATTCTTTTTCAAGGTCGAAGCTTGCCCAGCTGTTTGTGTACTTAACTTCCATTGTTACGGACGGGCATACACTCTTAGCTCCGAGATAGAAGGAAGTATATCCGGAAATAACCTCTGCATACGGGAATGCACCAACATATCCCATTTTGCAGTTATCCTCTGTAATAGTGCCATCTTCGATCATCTGGTTCAGTTTCAGACCTGCTACTACACCGGATACATAACGTGCTTCATAAATATTTGTGAAGTAGTTGTGCATGTTGGAAAGCCCGCTTGCTGCTGCCTGAGTTCCGGTTGCATGACAGAACTGAACATCCGGATATTCTCCTGCTGCTTCAAGAATATAAGTTTCATGTCCAAAGCTGTTTGCAAAAATGATCTGGCAGCCCTGGTCTGCAAGGTCTGCTGCTGCATCGTAGCATCCTTCGTCTTCGCCGATCAGAGTTTTCTCGATAACCTGTGAATCATCCAGGCCAAGATTCTCTACCATTTCATCGATACCAGCCATATGCGCTGCTGTATAACCTTCGTTCTCATCACCGATATAGATCGCACCGATCTTGATGTCTTCCTTTGCAATTCCTGCACCACTTTCGCTGTCATCACTTGCATATACAGGTGCTGTCATGGAAACTGCCATTGCTGCTGCAAGTCCGATTGCCAATGCTTTTTTCATTCTTCTTTCCTCCATTTTCTTCTCCTCTGCCTACAGTTCACCGAACAAAAGAGGCACAACAATTTCTGTTACGCCTCTTTGCAAGTGCTTTTACTATACATGCCAGATTTTAAATTGTCAATAAATCCGAGCAAAAACGTACTATTTATTTGACAGCCTAATTTTTTTTGTATTTGATCCATGCTATTTTTGTCAGGTACTAAATCTTTTTGTATTTCTATAATAGGAAGGAATCTGTTTTTCCGATATTCTCGCTTGACTTTTTCACGTTAAAGCGTTATACTTTAAAAAGTTAATTCGATTCAGAGCGTGAATCAACAAAACAGGAGGATTTAAAATATGAAAAAGCAGATTTTAGCAGGCATTCTGTCTGCAACAATGGTAGTTGGCATGAGCGGTGTCAGCGTATTTGCAGCAGATAATGCAGATGATAAAACTTACAACATCGGTATCTGCCAGCTTGTACAGCACGAGGCACTTGACGCAGCAACACAGGGATTCAAAGATGCCATCACAGAAGAACTTGGCGACAAAGTTACTTTCGATGAGCAGAACGCACAGGGTGATTCCAATACCTGTTCTACTATAATCACAGACTTTGTTTCTGACAACGTAGACCTGATTCTTGCAAACGCAACTCCGGCACTTCAGGCTGCTGCAGCCGGAACTACAGATATACCGATTCTTGGTACATCTGTTACAGAATATGGTGTTGCTCTCGACCTTGACGATTTTGATGGTACTGTTGGCGGAAACATCTCCGGTACATCAGACCTTGCTCCACTGGAAGATCAGGCAGCAATGCTCAACGAACTGTTCCCGGATGCAAAGAATGTCGGACTTGTTTACTGCTCCGCAGAAGCAAACTCCCAGTATCAGGTAGACACTGTTAAAGCAGCCCTTGAAGAATTAGGATATACCTGTGAATACTACGCATTCTCAGATTCCAACGACCTTTCTTCCGTAGCTACTACAGCAGCTTCCGAAAGCGATGTAATCTATGTGCCAACAGACAACACAGTTGCTTCCAACACTGAAATCATCAACAATATCTGCCTTCCGGAGAAAGTTCCGGTAATCGCTGGTGAAGAAGGTATCTGCCAGGGATGTGGTGTTGCTACTCTTTCCATCAGCTATTATGACCTCGGTGTTGCTACCGGTAAAATGGCTCTGAAGATTCTCGTTGACGGCGAAGATATCTCCACAATGCCAATCGAGTACGCTCCGCAGTTCACAAAAGAATACAATCCGGAAATCTGTGAAGAACTTGGAATCGAAGTTCCGGATGACTATGTAGCAATCGGTGCTGACGCTGAAGAAGAATCTTCTGACGATGCCGACGCAGAAAGCACAGACGATGCATCAGAAGAAACAACTGAGGAAGCTGCTGAATAATTCTGACTAATAAATAAAAATTACAAATTTACACGAACAGCGGGAGAGGAATATCCTTTCTCGCTTTCTGTGTCATCAGGAGGAACTGAAAAAATGAACATTATGAGCTTAATCAACGCACTTCCGGGTGCTGCTGCCCAGGGTCTGATCTGGGGAATCATGGCAATCGGTGTTTACCTCACCTTCCGTATCCTGGATGTAGCCGACCTGACTGTTGATGGTACGATGTGTACCGGTGGTGCTGTCTGCGTTATGATGCTGATGAGCGGTCATAACATCTGGGTATCCATGCTTGCCGCTACCGGAGCCGGTATGCTTGCAGGTCTTGCAACCGGTATTTTCCACACTTTCATGGGAATCCCGGCAATCCTCGCCGGAATCCTGACTCAGCTTGGTCTTTACTCTGCAAACCTTAAGATCATGGGAAAAGCAAACCAGGCAGTCAATGGAAACAAATACAATCTTCTTGTTTCCCTTCGTAATGTAAAAAATGTACCATTTTATCAGAATACCATTCTGATCGTTGCAATCTTTATCGTTGTTCTGATTGCAATCCTGTACTGGTTCTTCGGTACAGAACTTGGATGTTCTCTTCGTGCTACCGGATGTAACCCGAATATGTCCCGTGCACAGGGTATCAACACAGATGTATGTAAAGTTCTCGGACTTATGCTCTCCAATGGACTGGTTGCACTTTCCAGTGCTCTTCTGGCTCAGTATCAGGGATTTGCCGATGTCAATATGGGACGTGGTGCGATCGTTATTGGTCTTGCCGCTGTCATCATCGGTGAAGCGATCTTCGGAAAGATTTTCCGCAACTTTGCACTTCGTCTTCTGAGCGTTGCCTTTGGTTCTATTCTCTACTATCTGGTACTCCAGACTGTTATCTGGCTCGGAATCGATACAGACCTTCTGAAGATGCTGTCCGCACTTGTTGTAGCAGTCTTCCTTGCTGTGCCTTACTGGAAAGCAAAATATTTCTCAAAACCTACAAAACGTGGAGGTAACAACTGATGCTTGAGCTGAAAAATATTTATAAAACTTTTAATCCTGGAACGATCAATGAAAAAGTGGCTCTGAACGGTCTGAACCTCACACTGAACGAAGGAGATTTCGTTACTGTCATCGGCGGAAACGGTGCCGGTAAATCCACTATGCTGAATGCAGTAGCCGGTACCTGGCCGGTTGATGAAGGACAGATCATCATTGACGGAGTCGATGTTACAAAATTATCTGAACATAAAAGAGCAGCTTACCTGGGACGTGTTTTCCAGGATCCTATGACCGGAACTGCTGCTACAATGGGTATCGAAGAAAACCTTGCGCTGGCAAAACGTCGCGGAAAACTTCGTCTCCTGAAATCCGGTATCACAAAGGCTGAACGTGAAGAATATAAAGAACTGCTGAAGATTCTTGGTCTTGGACTTGAGGATCGTCTCACTTCCAAAGTCGGACTTCTTTCCGGTGGACAGCGTCAGGCTCTGACACTGCTTATGGCTACACTTCAGAAACCGAAGCTTCTGCTTCTGGATGAGCATACAGCAGCCCTCGATCCGAAAACAGCCGCAAAAGTACTTGAGATCACGGAGATGATCGTCAACAGAGATCATCTGACTACAATGATGATCACCCATAACATGCATGATGCGATCGAACATGGAAACCGTCTGATCATGATGATGGAAGGTAAGATTATCCTGGATATTCAGGGTGAGGAGAAAAAGAAACTGACTGTAAGAAATCTGCTGGATCAGTTTGAGAAAGCAAGCGGACAGGAGTTCACTAATGATTCTGCTCTGCTGAGCTGATGGGGATAAATAGTTCCTATTATTTACGCAACGTTTAAAAGATATATGATTTTTCAACGGCTTCATCATCCGGAAGTGCTAAGGAATAACCCGTATGCTAAATGCATTCATAAAAATCACAAACTCGCTAACGCTCAGACAGTGTGATTTTTATGAATAACACACCCGGAACATTCCTAAGAACTTCCAGGATTCTTGCAGATGTTGAATAAATCATATATCTTTTTTCGTTGCTGAGGATCGATAAGACACATCTTTTGATTTGCCGAAAATTAAAAACTCGCCTTTAATTCTTGTTATACATTAAAATATTATCGTTTTCTTGGTTGCTGAATTTGAGAAGGCCATATTTTAATTGTTAAAATGAAAATAAACTCTCTTTTCCATCCCCATCCCTCTCAGCTTTCTCCTTCCCGGAGGGAGCCCACGCCCCCTACAAATAGCGCTGTCCAGGACGAGGGGGATTACCATAAAACAGCCAATAAAGTAAAAAAGGACTGCAAGATACTCAGGTTATGGGCGGAAACACCGAGAACGCTGAATATGTGCAGGTGCAATGTGGCTTTGATTTCAGAAACATCTGCAATCGTCTGTAGAAATACTTGAATATAGTCTGGCTGTGTTATGGATCAAAAGTGCAATGTCTGAGCCGTCAGGCGAGTTTTGCACTTTTGGTTCATGTATTTAACAGACAGAGTATATTCTTAGTATTTCCAGGCGATAAAGCCGTTTCTGAAATTAATGCACATTCATCCTGCACACTCCCAATTTCTTCTCTTCTGCATCCACATACTGAATATCTGCAATCCTTCAAATACTATAATCCTTTGTTTTATTTAATCCCCTTCATGGACAGGCTGATTCTCTTCTTCTTTAAATCTACCCCTATCACGCGTACATCCACAACATCCCCGACAGACACTGCCTCGAGTGGATGTTTGATATATCTCTCAGTCATCTCGGAGATATGCACAAGTCCATCCTGGTGCACGCCGATATCTACAAACGCACCGAAATCAATAACATTACGAACGGTTCCTTTCAGGATCATGCCTTCTTTCAGGTCCTTCATATCAAGCACATCTGTTCTCAGTACCGGTTTCGGCATCTCATCACGTGGATCTCGTGCCGGTTTCTCCAGTTCTTTCACGATATCACGAAGTGTCGGTTCACCAACGCCAAGCTCCTCAGCCAGTTTCTTGTAATTCCTGATCTGCTTTGAAAGAGCACTCAGCTTACCGCCTGTGATATCTTCCGGTGTATATCCCAGCTTCTCCAGAACCTTCTGAGCTGCCTCATAGCTCTCCGGATGCACACTTGTCGCATCCAGCGGATTCTTTCCACCTGTGATACGTGCAAAACCTGCACACTGCTCATACGCTTTCGGTCCGAGTTTCGCGACTTTGAGAAGTTCACGGCGACTTTCAAATCTGCCGTTCTCTTCACGATAAGCCACAATATTTTTTGCGATCACTTTACTGATACCGGAAATATATTCCAGAAGTGATGCAGATGCGGTATTCAGGTCTACACCAACTTTATTTACACAGTCCTCTACAACACCGCTCAGAGCCTCTCCAAGCTTTTTCTGATTCATATCATGCTGATACTGACCAACACCAATAGACTGCGGTGTGATCTTAACCAGCTCTGCCAGCGGATCCTGCAGACGTCTTGCGATGGAAGCCGCACTTCTCTGTCCAACATCAAAGTTCGGGAATTCCTCAGTTGCCAGCTTACTTGCGGAATAAACAGAAGCTCCGGCCTCATTTGTGATCACATACTGTACTTTCTCCGGAATCTCTTTCAGAAGTTCCACAATGATCTGTTCAGATTCTCTGGATGCAGTTCCGTTTCCAAGAGAGATCAGAGAAACATTGTACTTTTTGATCAGCTTCCTGAGTGTTTCTTTTGCAGCACGGATCTTTGCATCATTTGTCGGTGCTGTCGGATAGATTACCGTTGTATCCAGCACTTTACCTGTCTCATCTACAACTGCCAGTTTACATCCTGTACGGAAAGCCGGGTCCCATCCGAGAACCACTTTGCCAACGATTGGAGGCTGCATCAGAAGCTGCTGCAGGTTCTTTCCAAATACATGGATCGCGCCATCTTCTGCTTTTTCTGTCAGGTCACTTCTGATCTCACGCTCGATTGCCGGTGCGATCAGACGCTTGTAGCTGTCCTCTACCACTTCACGAAGAATCGGTTTTGTGATCGGATTTTCCCTTGTGATAACCTGTTTCTGCAGCCATCCCATAGCCTCATCTTCCGGTGCATTGATCTTGACAGTGAGAATTTTTTCCTTCTCACCACGGTTCAGTGCAAGTACACGGTGTCCGGCAAGCTTTTTGATCGGTTCCTCAAATTCATAATACATCTCATAAACAGAAGATTCTTCCGGTTTCTTTGCCGCAGATACGACAGAACCCTTGTCCATCGTCAGTTTACGGATATAGATACGATAATCCGCTTCATCAGAAATATGCTCTGCAATGATGTCTTTCGCGCCATTGATCGCATCTGCTGCAGATTCCACGCCTTTTTCCTCAGAAACAAAAGCCTGTGCCTCTTCCTCGATCGGTTTATCTGTCATCTGCAGCATAATAATGTTTGCCAGCGGTTCCAGTCCTTTTTCCTTCGCAATGATCGCACGGGTACGACGTTTCGGGCGGAACGGACGATAGAGGTCTTCGACTACGACCAGTGTCTGTGCATCCAGAATCTGCTTTTTCAGCTCCGGTGTCAGTTTTCCCTGCTCTTCGATGCTTCCAAGTACCTGGTTCTTCTTATCTTCCAGATTACGAAGATAAGTCAGTCTCTCATGAAGTGTACGAAGCTGTTCGTCATTTAAAGAGCCTGTTGCTTCTTTACGATATCGTGAAATAAATGGAATCGTGCAGCCCTCATCAATCAGTTTGACTGCTGCTTCAACCTGCCATTTTTCCACATTAAGTTCTTTGGTTATCACCTGAATAATATCCATTGTATTCTCCTTTTATGCCTCAGAATTATAGTCATCTCTCTCCTGTTCCGTTCTCTGCTCTTCCAGCTCACCTGTCACATACAGATAAAAAGCAGTCTCTGTGAATCCCATATATGGGAGCAGCCACAGAAAACCGATGTATATCGTAAACATGGAAAGAAACATCAGCGGAATAAAGCTCAATTCCAGTAAAAGATACTGTATAATATGGCCCTTCATCAGTCGGGCACTTGTCCTTAATGCTTCTATTCCGCCCAATTCCGGATTATCTGCCAGCAGGCAGAATACCAGCGTAAACGGCACTGTCAGAATGACACTCAGCACCATACTAAACGTAACTGCGATAAAAAACAGTCTGGCCCAGCGTAACATGCTCTCCATGGTCGTTCCCTGATCTAACGCATAAGTAACATAATAAACCGGAATCTGAGCCACGGTATTAAGCAGTGTTATAATAAGTCCTGCCGTCAGCACATGGTCCGACTGGCCGTGAAACATATGCACCAGATCACCAAGTTTGTATTCTTTTCCCCGGTAGATATTCAATTTCATATAGCAGTATCCTGTACTGAATATCAGTCCAATCAGAGATACAATAAATGAAAAAATTTCACTCAAGACCAGCGTAAACACCGAGTCTCCCGGAAACAGCACAATCGCTAAAAGACTTCCAAGCAGATTAAATCCCTGCACCGCAAGCATTCCTGTGATCGCAATGCCCCATTTGCCTTTAAGATATGTCTTTGCATAGATCTTCCAGTATTTTCTCTGTCCAGTATTCATTATTTCTTATTTTTCTCCTATCTGCCCTTCCTCCGGGCATCAGACAAAAATTCCACCTCCGCAAATCTGAAAATATATTTACGAAGATGGAATTGTTAGTACTCTTTAAGTTTACTGTTCTGCGCTTTTACAGTAACTCACATTCATTCTCAATCTGCGAGATTAAATGCATCATGCACTGCGTTCATGGCTCTCACACCATCTTTTTCATTGATCAGAACAGTCACACGGATCTCAGAAGTTGAGATCATGTTGATGTTGACGCCCTCATTGTAAAGGCTTTCAAACATTTTTGCTGCAACACCAGGGTTGCTCATCATTCCTGCTCCAACGATAGAAAGTTTGGCAATATTTCTTTCTGAATGAAGTTCCTGATATCCAAGTCTGGATTTATTTTCTTCCAGAGCTGCGATCGCATCATCCAGATCTTTGCCGTCTACGGTAAAGGAAATATCCTTTGTGCCGGCACGTCCGATAGACTGAAGGATCACATCTACGTTGATGTGTTTCTTAGCCAGAACGTCAAATAATTTAAATGCCATACCCGGTATATCTTTGAGACCGATTACCGCAATTCTAACTGCATCTGTATCAAGCGCAACTCCGCTGATCAGCATTCTTTCCACTGTAACTTCCTCCTTTACGACAGTTCCTTCACTGTTATTCAGACTGGAACGTACCACAAGCGGTACGCCATATTTCTTTGCCATCTCTACAGAACGGTTATGAAGCACGCCTGCTCCAAGTGTAGCAAGATCAAGCATCTCATCGTAAGTGATTTCTTTCAGCTTACGTGCCTTCGGTACTTTACGAGGATCTGCTGTATAAACGCCATCAACATCTGTATAGATTTCGCAGGCATCTGCGTGAAGAGCTGCCGCAAGAGCAACTGCAGTCGTGTCAGAACCGCCTCTTCCCAGAGTTGTATAATCATCATACTTATTGACACCCTGGAATCCGGTAACAACAACGATCTTGCGATTTTCCAGTTCCCGGTGGATACGTTCGGTATCAATTCTTTTCAGTCGGGCGTTTCCATGTACGCTGGTCGTATGCATGGCCACCTGGAATGCATTCAGTGACACAGCCGGAACTCCCAGCTTATCAAACGCCATAGCCATAAGTGATACGGACATCTGCTCTCCGATTGTAAAAAGCATATCCATCTCTCTTTTTGGTGGTTTCTCATTGATATCTTCTGCCATGGCGATCAGTTCATCTGTGTATTTTCCCATCGCAGAAAGAACAACAACCACGTCATTTCCTTTTCTGTATTCTTCAACACATCTGTTTGCAACATTATAGATACGCTCTTTATTCGCTACAGATGTACCTCCGAATTTCTTTACTATTAACATAGTTTCCTCCCGGAATATAATTTTCTCAGTCTTTTACACGGATCATGGCGATTACTTCACCATTCAGTTTACTGATCTTTTCTTTATATTCTCCCTGTTTCATGCACTCTGTAATAAACCCAAATTCATCTGAAAGTGAAGCAACTTTTACAGTCTGAATCTTTCCAAAAACAGCTTCTGCCTGTGCTTCCGTCACACCTTTAATTCTGACAAAGAATCTTCCCTCAGTCTCATCCATCGGTTTCAGTGTCATCGGCTCATTTGACCAGTTCGTCGCAATATTCTCATGAAGATTCTTCGCTTCATCAACCACATCGGCTACTACTGCACTCGCAGTCGGAAGTTTACCGGCTCCGCTTCCGTAGAACATGGCATCTCCAAGCATGTTTCCATGTACGAAAACGGCGTTGAAGACATCATTCACGCTGTACAGCGGGCTCTTCTGTCCTACCATAAACGGAGCTACCAGTGCAGAGAAAGAACCATCTTCAAGTTTACGGCTGCTACCAAGAAGTTTAATGGTCATGCCAAGTTCTTCCGCATATTCCATATCTTCCGGTGTGATCTTTGTGATTCCCTCTGTATAAACATCTTCGTAATTCAGGAACTTTCCATATGCAAGAGAAGACAGGATTGCGATCTTACGGCATGCATCATAGCCTTCTACGTCCGCGGTCGGATCAGCTTCTGCATATCCCATCTGCTGTGCTTCTTTAAGAACCACATCAAAATCAGAGCCTTCTGTTGCCATTTTGTACATCATGTAGTTCGTGGTTCCATTCAGGATACCTGTAATCTCATCAATCTCATCTGCTGTCAGAGAGCCATTGAGCGCACGGATGATCGGAATTCCGCCACCGCAGCTTGCTTCAAACAGGAAATTAATGTTTTTCGCTTTGGCAATTTCCATCAGTTCCGGACCGTGTTTTGCAACCAGTGCCTTATTGGAAGTGCAGACACTTTTACCTGATTCCAGCGCTCTTTTTACGAATGTATATGCCGGCTCAATGCCGCCCATAACTTCTACTACAATATCTACCTCCGGGTCATTGGCAATGATCTCATAATCATGTACCAGAACCTCCTGTACCGGATCTCCCGGAAAATCTCTCAGGTCAAGAACATATTTGATGTTGATTTCCTGTCCTGCGCGCTTATTGATGCTTTCGTGATTTGTGTTGATGACCTCTACCACACCACTTCCGACTGTACCGTATCCTAATACCGCGATATTAACCATATCTTCCTCCTGTGTAAAATAATTTTATTCTCTTCCAAGAATCTTCAGATAATGAATTCCTTCCCGACTCTCGATCTCTTCAACCATGGCTTCTGCATCTCCCTCTCCCGGAAGAATATCTACACTGAGCGTGAGAGTTGCAATTCCATTGATCGGAATACTCTGATGAATCGTAAGAATATTTCCATGAAAATATGCAATGGTCTGAAGTACCACAGATAAAAGTCCAGGTTCATCATCCATCTGAATAATGAAGGTAATGGTCTTTCCTCTTGTCTCTTCGTGAAAAGGAAAAATATCATCCTTATATTTATAAAAGGAGCTTCGACTGATTCCGGTCTGTTCTGCTGCATCCTGTACAGTCTGTGCCCTGCCTGAATCAAGCAGACGCTTTGCCTGTACCACCTTCAACAATACTTCCGGAACTGCGCGCTCCCTGACTACAAAATACTTTTTCTTCTCTGTTATTTTATCCATTCCAATCTTCCTGTTCCTGTTGAGTCCTTAATCCCTTTACAGTATATATATCCACTGCATTGCGGATACTGCCTGTAACCAAAATAATACATATCCCTCTTCGGACATGTCCACATATCAAGGACACGTGTTCTCCTACGAGGGATATGTTATCATACAAAGACGAACTCTGCAAGGATTTTTTACTGTTGCTCTGCCGGTTTGTTTGACAGGGCGATCCATTTCAGATATGCATTGATG
>CAVBPN010000190.1:0-7231 GCA_963597235.1 bacterium | reverse complement strand
CATTGATGAACGGATCAATATCACCATCCAGAACGGCATCTACATTACCGGTCTCTTCACTGGTTCTGTGATCTTTTACCATCGTGTATGGCTGCATGACGTAAGATCTGATCTGGTTACCCCAGCCGATATCGGTAATTTCTCCACGGATACCGGAAAGCTTCGCTTCTGCTTCCTGCTGTTTCAGAAGATACAGCTTCGCTTTCAGCATCTGCATAGCTTTGTCTTTGTTCATATGCTGGGAACGTTCATTCTGGCACTGTACCACGATTCCGGTAGGGAAATGTGTGATACGGATCGCAGATGAAGTCTTGTTGATATGCTGTCCACCAGCACCACTGCTTCGGTAGGTATCGATACGGATATCATCATCATTGATCTCAACATCCAGATCTTTTTTAATATCCGGCATAACATCACAGGACACAAATGATGTCTGACGTTTACCGGCTGCATTAAACGGTGAAATACGAACCAGACGATGCACACCCTTTTCGGATTTCAGATAACCATAGGCGTTCTCTCCATTTACCTGGAATGTTACAGATTTCACGCCTGCTTCATCTCCATCCAGATAATCCAGGACTTCCATTGTAAAGCCCTTACGGTCTACCCAGCGGCTGTACATACGATAAAGCATTCCACACCAGTCACAGGCCTCTGTTCCGCCCGCTCCGGCGTTCAGCTTAATGATCGCATTTTCACTGTCATATTCTCCTGATAATAAAGTCTTCACTCGAATGCTGTCAAAATTCTTCTGGAACTCATCCAGCATCTCCTGAATCTCCGGAATGATCTCCGGATCATTTTCCTCATAGCCCATCTCGATCATGGTTTCCATATCTTCCATCTGGGTTTCCAGACTGTGATAGATTTCCATGTCGTCTTTCATGCTTTTGAGTTCTTTCATTTTCTGCTGGGAAACTTCCGCGTTATCCCAGAAATCAGGCGCTTCCATTTCGCGCTCTAATTCTTCGACTCTCTGCTCTTTATTAGCGAGGTCAAAGTGAATCCCTCACTTCCACTAATGGTTCTGTGTATGTTGCAAGAATACTCTTGAACTGATCTAATTCAACCACAGCTTCACCTTCTTTCTATATAATCATACTTATTTACAATACCATAAAACCGCCTATAATTCAATCTTTTCCAGATCTTCCGGCACATACAGATTTCCATGGAAATACTGTTTTCCTTCTTCTGTATATAATTCTTTACGGCGGGCAATATTTTTATCCTCTGTATGATAAAGAATCAGGTTCTTTACCCCCAGCTGCTCTGCCAGTTCGCTGGCATCTTTAGCTGTGGAATGATGTTTCTCATACGGATGAAAAATATCTGCCTGGTCATAGAGACAGAACGCTTCATGAAGCAGCCACTTGCTGTTTTCGGCATATTTTTTCTCGCATTCATTATATGGCTCGTCTCCACAGCAGGTCAGTTTCTCGCCATTTCCCATATCCACGCAAAAACCGTATTGCTTTGCCTTTGTGGACTGAATATCAAAAAATGTGACTTTGTGTCCCATCAGTTCTCTTTCTTCACCATCGTTTACAACGACCAGATGCAGACGATCTCCGATATAGCGGGTTTGTTTCTCCGGGTAAAGTTTCTCTGCCATATCCTTCAGAAGGCTGATTACTTCATCGTGTCCATAGATCCAGGCTTCTCCCTCGTACTGCCCCTGTTTCATATTCTGACAGATCATACGGACCATCCAGATAATCCCCATCAGATGATCGACATGTTTATGTGTCACAAAAATCTCCCTCATGTCCTTCCAGTCAAAGCCGGCCTGCTTCAACTGACGGAGCAGAGTGTTTCCACCACCGCCGTCAACAAGAAGATGTTTTTCCCCATCTTCCAGCACAAAACATGTATTATAACACTCCGTGACCATTGCATTTCCTGTTCCAAGCATTGTTATATTCATGGAAAATCCTCCTCGGTGTTTCTCTTAATATCGGCTATATCTTACCATAAGTCAGAAAGAAAGGGAACAGTCGTCACTGTTTTTACAAAATATGTCTTAAAAATTATCCATCTGCACCTGAGTGTTTTTCCATATGTCATATTCCCCCGCTATAATTTCCTGTTACAAAATAGATTCAGCAGTTCAAATGCTTCAATATGCATAAAATCAATTGAGCAACTTGAAACAACCGGCGGTACAATACATGCGGTAGATTTGAATGATAAATAGCAAAAACCTCCAGAATCGGAATCTGTCTTATTCTCAGACAAACTCAAATTCTGGAGGTTCATTTTTTATGAGAAAAAGCTCTCTGCCACGCTCATATCCGCCACATATCCGACTGTACCGGTCATATAGATTGTGTCATCCTCTTTGATGTCGATTTGGATCATTCCGCCTGGCTGGTTTACGTTGACTCTGTTTTCAACAAGTCCAAGTCTGTATGCTGCTACCGCTGCCGCACAGCTTCCTGTACCGGAGGCTTTTGTATATCCGGAGCCTCGCTCCCAGATCTCGATGTCAAGATTACCGGTATCAATCTTTCGACATATCTGGAGATTCATTTTCTCCGGGAATTCATCTGCATTTTCAACATACGGCCCGAGTTCCTTTGCCAGTTCCGGTGTTACCTGATCCATAAAAATGATACAGTGCGGATTACCAACGGTCAGGCAAGTAGCTTTGTATTCTTTATTGTTGAAAGTGAAAGATTCATTGATTACTTCTCGAACTTCGCCTGTTACCGGAATTTCTCTGGAAATAAAAGAAGCCTTACCCATTTTTACACGAAATTCCGTAGCACGATTATTCAGACATTCCACCTCGATTGGACCGGAAAGTGTCTGGATACTGAATTTCTGCTCTTTTACGTATTCATGATCCATCAGATATTTTGCAAAGATGCGGACACCATTTCCGCTGATGGCAGCTTCACTTCCGTCTGAGTTAAAAATACGGACACCCATTTTTCCTTCAATCTCAATCGGTCCGTAAAGGACGCCGTCTGCTCCAAGTCCAAATCCTCTCTGACACAACAGCTCAATCTTTTTTCCCTGAAGCTGTACACGATTTTTATTTGGATCCAACACCAGATAATCATTTCCGAGTCCCTGATATTTTATCATTGTAATACAGTTATCCATAACCATATCCTCACTTTCCGAATTGAACAGATTTATTTACGCACATCTTTTGTTACAGTATATAGTTTTCTTTTTGCTATGTATATAGAATAAAATGCCTGTTATATTGCAAAAAATGCGGTTATAAGTTAAGCTATATATAATCTGTATTATTATTCAGCATAAATATCTGGACACATCACCAGGGAGGATGTTATGGACTATTCTCAGTACAATCACGAAAAAACAGGCTACCTGAAAGAAGATTTTCGTCTCTTTCATATCAATGACCGGACAAAAAAAGAATTTTCTTATCATTACCACGACTTTCATAAAATCATTGTCTTTATCTCCGGGAAAGTGACTTACCATATTGAGGGAAAAGCATACCATCTGAAACCGCGTGATATCCTACTCGTAAGCCAGGGGGCGATCCACAAACCGGAGATTGACCCTTCGATTCCCTATGAACGTTATATTTTCTGGATTCGCGACGATATTTCCCGCCCGGAATTAAATACCTGTTTTCAAAAAGCAAATGACCGTAGCTTTAATCTTGTCAGGGCAGATTCCGGACTTCAGGAACACCTGAAAGACCTTCTTCCAGAAATCGAAGAGACATTTCAAAATATACGTTTTGGCGATGAGGCATTAAAAGAAGCATTGTTCACTCAATTTATGGTATATATCAATCGTATTTTTCTGCGTACGAGCAATACTCCTGATAAAAAATCATACTCTTCGGATTCTCAGGTGGAACAACTTCTGAAATATATTAATCGGAATCTGACAGAAAATCTGTCGATCGACCAGCTGGCGGAACGTTTCTTTTTGAGTAAATACCATATGATGCGAAAATTTAAAAATGAAACAGGTTATACCATCCACAACTATATTATCAGTAAAAGACTTCTTATGGCGCGTTCGCTTATCAGTCAGGGAACTCCTGTTATGAAAGCAGCGGAGAACAGTGGATTTCGAGATTACACAACTTTTGTCCGTTCTTATAAAAAACAGTTCGGCAAATCTCCTTCCTGTGAATAACTGTCTAAAATGCCAGAAAAATATACCAAAAAACCGATTTTTTGTTGCACCTTTTTTGTCACCATGATACAATCATGAGGTCAGGTGATGGCGACGAAGGCATTGCGTTTATTTGCAGTGCCATTTTTTTGCTTTAAAGGAAATTACTTCGTAATGTTCCAATAAAGCAAAAAACGCTCCGCGAGGATGCGACTATCCCAAAACCTGAAAAGGGAAAGAAAGAGAGGGAATCTTAATGAAAGAAAAGAAAAAAATGTCATTAGCCATGCAGATTTTTATTGCACTGGTCCTGGCAATCATAGCAGGTCTGCTTATGCAGAACCATGCCACTTTTGCAGAATCTTACATCAAACCATTTGGAACGATCTTCCTTAATCTGGTTAAATTTATTGTTGTTCCGATCGTCCTGTTTTCTATCATGTGTGGTATCATTTCCATGAGTGATATCAAAAAAGTCGGATCTATCGGTCTGAAAACAGTGTTTTTCTATCTGTGCACGACAGCATTTGCCGTAACGATTGGTCTTGTCGGCGGAAATCTGTTCAAGGGACTGTTTCCTGTTGTGGCTACCACCGATCTGTCTTATGAAGCAGCGGAAGCCACATCCTTCATGGACACGCTGGTAAATATTTTTCCATCTAATTTTGTTTCACCAATGGTAGAAGCAAACATGCTCCAAGTCATCGTAATGGCACTGATTCTTGGTTTTGCTATCATTCTTGTCGGCGAGAAGAATGTTCGTGTCGTAAATGCATTTAACGATCTGAACGATATCTTTATGAAATGTATGGAGATGATCCTGAAACTGTCACCGATCGGTGTATTCTGTCTGTTGTGCCCTGTTATTGCGGCAAATGGACCGACAATCATTGGTTCTCTGGCCATGGTACTTCTGGCAGCTTATATCTGCTACGTTGTACATGCTTTAGTTGTATATTCTCTGACAGTTAAAACACTTGGCTCTCTGAGTCCTCTGAAATTTTTTAAGGGTATGCTTCCGGCAATCATGTTTGCTTTCTCCAGTGCTTCTTCTGTAGGAACACTGCCGATCAACCTGGAATGTACTGAAAAGCTTGGTGCCAAACGTGAAATCGCATCTTTCGTTCTTCCGCTTGGTGCTACCATCAATATGGACGGTACCGCAATTTATCAAGGAGTATGTGCTATTTTCATCGCCTCCTGTTATGGAATCAATCTGACACTGTCCCAGATGCTGACGATCGTTCTTACCGCAACTCTTGCCTCTATCGGTACTGCCGGTGTGCCAGGTGCCGGTATGGTCATGCTTGCCATGGTTCTTACCTCTGTAGGACTTCCGGTAGACGGTATCGCACTTGTTGCCGGTGTTGACCGTATCTTCGATATGGGACGTACTACGGTAAACATCACAGGTGATGCAGCCTGCACAATGGTTGTATCTAATCTGGAAGCAAAGAAAGAAGCAAGAAAAGCCTCCAGATAATCATTAATCACAGAATTGCATTTCTCATCACAAAATGGCATAATGATGGCATACAGAATTTCCTCTGTATGCCATTTTTTATACGTTATAATTTTTACATATTAAGGAGGCCTGAATCTCATGGAATTTCAGAAAGTACTTGAAACAAGAAGAACTGTTCGTAAATACAGTGCCGGAGTCACAAAAGAACAGATGGAAGAACTGCTTCGCGCCGCACAGGAAGCTCCATCATGGAAAAACTCCCAGACCGGACGTTATTATTGTGTCCTGTCAGAAGAAATGGTAGATAAAATTCGCACGGAATGCCTGCCGGATGCCGGAAATGCCGGTAAATCTGAGCACGCCGCACTGATCATCACAACCTTCGTTCACGACCGTGCCGGTTTCCAGAAAGACGGCAGGGCAGACAATGAACTCGGTAACGGATGGGGTTGCTATGACCTCGGACTCCAGAACGAAAACCTTATCCTGAAAGCTGCTGAGCTTGGTCTTGGTACTCTCATCATGGGACTCCGCGAAGCAGACAAACTCCGCGAGATCCTGAACATCCCGGAAACAGAGACCATCGTCTCCGTCATCGCAGTCGGCAAAGCCGCCGAAGAACCGATCCGCCCACACCGCAAAGAACTCAGTGAGATTGCAAAATTCTTCTAGGTACCCACGATATAAACAAGAGCCCCTGTTCATTTAATATATGAACCGGGGCTCTGTCTTATATCCTATCTTATGCTTTCATTAATTTCCGGCCGCAGCACTGTTTATACTTCTTGCCGCTTCCGCACGGACACGGATCGTTCGGATAAACCTTATCATCTTTTCTCTGAACAGGTTTCTTAACGGATGTGTCGTCTTTATTTGTTCCGGTAACTTTTGCTACCTGCTCACGTTCGATCTTCTGCTCAACATGAACATGGTACAGCATACGTACTGTATCTTCCTGAATAGAGTTGATCATGCCGTTGAACATCTCGAAAGCGCTCATCTTATATTCTACAACCGGATCTCTCTGGCCATATCCAACAAGACCGATACCCTGACGAAGGATTTCCATATCATCGATATGATCCATCCACTTGCTGTCGATGGATTTCAGAAGAACTACTCGTTCCAGTTCACGCAGTTGCTCTGCTTCCGGGAACTCAGATTCTTTTGCTTCATAAAGCTTCACAGCTTCTTCTTTTATCAGATGTTTGATCTCGTCTTTTCTCTTACCTTTTACTTTCTCTGTAGTAAGCGGCTCGATCGGAATGATTGGAAGGAGTGTTGTATTAAACTCATTCAGATCCCAGTCAGTAGAATCCACATCATCAGAGAAACACATATCTACTGTACTGTCTACGATATCTGTGATCATCTTATAGATAGTATCACGCATGTTCTCGCCATCCAGTACCTGGCGACGCTCTTTATAAATGATCTCACGCTGTTCGTTATTAACCTGGTCATAGTCCAGAAGATTTTTACGAATACCGAAGTTGTTGAACTCGATTTTCTCCTGTGCTTTCTGGATTGCGTTGGAAAGCATCTTATGTTCAATCTGTTCGTTCTCAGCAACACCAAGAGAAGTAAAGATCTTCATCAGTCTCTCAGAACCGAACAGACGCATCAGATCATCCTCAAGGGAAATGT
>CAVBPN010000189.1:5126-13107 GCA_963597235.1 bacterium | reverse complement strand
CAGACGGGGTATCCTCCGGCAGCTTCTCATTGGTTACTTTCTGGATGACTTCGATTACCGGGGTTTTGTCATCTACATAGGTAAATGTCACTTCATGCTTTGTTTCGTCCAGCTGGTATCCTTCCGGTGCTTTGGTTTCAACCAGATAATAAGTGGCTGCCTTGTCAAATTTGCCGTCCTTATAAGTTCCGATTGCAAGCAGTCCGCTGGTTGCATGGCCGTTTTCATCGGTGGTCAGTGTTTCTACCACTTTGCCATCGGCATCCCTCAGTTCAAATTCTGCCCCTTTCAGTGCGGCTCCGGTATCCTTGTCCGTTTTCTCAATGATCAGACGTCCCTTTGCGGTATCGTCTTTCATGGCCACCTTCTGGATCTCTGCGGTATCTGCCACCTCGAAGGTGATCTCTTCCGCTGCGATATAACCGTTTGGAGCCTGCTCTTCTTTTAAGGTGTATTTGCCGATTGGAAGTTTTTCGATATAATGTGGCTCTTTACCGGAAGTCCAGCTCTCTACCACCTTTCCATCCTCATCTGTGATAGTCAGTTTGGCTCCTTCAATCTCGCTATCTCCAGTAATTTCCGTTTTGCTGATTTCCACTTTGGTCACGTCATCTTCCATCACCTGTTTCTGGATCTCTGCGGTATTTTCCACGGTGAATGTGATGCTTTCCGCAGTAACGTATCCATCGGTCGGCTTGGTCTCTGTCAGAGTGTAAGATTTTCCTACGACCAGTTCTTTGATGATGTGTGGCTCTTCTGTGGATGTCCATTCCTCAACCACAGCTCCGGTTTCATCTGTCAGCTGTAATCTGGCACCCGGCAGTTCCTCTCCAGTGGTCAGATCGGTTTTGGAAAGCTCTACGGTAGTCGGCTCATCTTCAAATACAAACTCATAAACTGCTTCTTTTTCTTTGTCTCCCTGGTACTTGAAAACAAATTCCTGCTCTTCTCCGGTGGTGACAAATCCATCCGGTGCATACAGCTCCTTCACATAATAGGTTCCGTCGATCGGCAGGTCTGCAATAAAGGAAATCTTTCCATCTGCATCCGTTGTTTTTAACTCGATCAGGGTGTCAGCTTCCATCAGCACCTTTCCAGATACGGACAGGATGTCGTTTCTGGTATAGAGCCCAAAGATGCCGCCTTTTAATACACGGTCGGTATCCTTTTCTTTCTTCAGGACATTCACTTTCACTTTCTGGCGGTTGTTCTGCCAGTCCTCATCGTATACAACAACCGGGGTATCCTGGTCACGGTAGGAAAGATCTACATATCGTGGTTCTTCATCCAGCACATAACCATATGCTGTGCCTGCCTCTTTGACATAGTATTTTCCAACCGGAAGGTCGGATACTTTTGCAACGCCGTCTGCGTCCGTTGTCACGGTTGCTGCCAGCTCGTCCTTGGAATAGTAATCCGGGCTTACGCCATCGGCTGCTTTGATATCCTCGGCAGCACGGATTTCAAAGGTAACGTCTGTCAGGCTTCCTGTGATGTACTCAAAGAAATGTTCCACAACACCTTTGACATTGTCCAGCAGGGTGATCTTATCGAGGAATTCACCTTTCTTGTTTACGATCAGCAGTGCTTTCGGCACATCGTCCTTCATTTCCACTTTCTGTACTTCTGCGGTATCCTGAACGGTGAATTCCACATCCGTGGTCTTTAAATAGCCAAGCGGTGCAAGGGATTCACGGAGGATATAGTTTTCTCCAACAGTCAGGTATTTGATCACATGAGGCTCATCCTTTACGGAAGTCCAGCTGTCGATCACGTTTCCATCTTTATCCAGAACAGAAAGGGATGCCCCGTTCAGCTCCACGCCTGTGGTCAGGTCAGATTTGGTCACTTCGATGGTGGTCGGCTGGTTCTTCTTCACAGATTTCAGCTTGATGGTCGGGATGTCCTGTCCCTGATAGGTGGCATCAAATTCCAGTACCTCGTCAGAGGATACAAAACCATCCGGTGCAGAAATTTCTTTTACATAATAAGTTCCAAGCGGCAGGTCCAGGGTAAAGTGTGCCTGTCCTTTTTCATCGCTTGTGATCTCCTGTAATAAGGTATCTGCTTTCACAATGACCTTGTTGCCTGATTTGATTTCCTTCTTATTGTAAAGTCCAAATGTAGCTCCGGCTACCACGCTTCCGGTTTCTGCATCCTGTTTTTCTACCGTGATGCTTACTTTCTGGCGTTCATTTTTGAAGGTCACTTCTTCGTCTACAACCGGGGTATCCTGTCCGGCATAGGTGAAGGTTACTTCTTCCCCTTTTGCATTCCAGGTGTAGCCTTCCGGTGCTTTTTTCTCTTCTACCCGGTATGTTCCGAGCGGAAGATTCTCGATTACGGCACTTCCGGTTTCATCGGTTGTCACCGTTGCCACCAGTGTGTCTTTGGCATATTCCAGATAACGGTTTCCATTCTCATCTTTCTGATGGTCTGCGGTATAGATATCTTCTGCGGCGTAAACCTCAAATACGGCTCCTGCAAGGCTGGCTTCCTCGTAGATGAAATCCTTGTCAAAACCTTTGACTACTTCTCCTTCCTTGTGGATGGTCAGTCTGCCTTTTGCCGGGTGGTTTTCGAAATCCACCTCGATGATCAGGTCACTGCTGACTGGATCTTCCTGGTATGCTGTATCACTGTCTACCTTGATTTCCACGGTATTGGTGCTGTGGGTGTATCCATCCGGTGCAGTCACCTCTTCGATGCGGTAATTTCCACAAGCCAGATTCTGCGGCAGGATCAGGTATCCATCCTCATCGGTAAAATAAGATTTATGTACCGTAGTGGATGGGTAGGTAGTTACCTGTTCCACGTATTTCTGGTTGTCCAGATTGTATACCTTAAACTCGGTATTCGGAAGCAGGACAGATTTCTTTGTCTCATCGTCTTTTTTGATGATCTTTAATTTTGCTTCAAACTCTTCATCCAGAAGCACACGCCACACCTGCGGCTGATCCGGATGGTTCTCTGAAATCACAACCTTAAAATCATCGACTGGCGTGAAGTTGTGCGGTGTGGTGGTCTCCCTTACAATGTAGGTACCGTATGGGAGCGGAATGGAGCATCCACATTTCATGCAATCTGGATTCTGATTTTGTATTTCCTATATTCACAGTGCATCCACCTGTTTCCTGAAGTGCTTCCAGGCAAACCCATTCTTTTTTGAAATTTCCGGCAAATTCCATCCACACTTTTATATGATATTCCTTAAAACCCAAATGGTAAATCAAGTAAGTCAACCTGTCAAAATCAGCTAATGGCATTTTTTCATTCTTCAGCAATAACCTTTTATCATGCTCGCTGCATAGATATAAAAATGCAAGCTGTTCTATTTTTGCCTGCTCCATATATTTCTCCCTTCTCTTCTACTTTGTCTCACTTTTACAACCGATTCTACCTTGTCCAATCGTTAAAATCAATACAGATGGTGCAAAAAGTGAGACAAGCCATCCTTTTACCAGAGAGGAAGAGATTTAAAAATGCCAAAGCCAAGGACACAGTCTGGTGAGAAGAATCTGATCAGCCAACGGGTGATTGAGCTTCGCAGGACTCACAATATGTCTCAGCGTGATCTTGCCTATAAACTCCAGTTAGCTGGTTACGATATGGATAAAAATGTAATCACCAGAATCGAAACAAACAAGCGTTATGTCACTGATCTTGAATTAAAAGCCATTGCTGAAATCTTTCAGGTTTCATACATATTTCTCATTGATGGCAAAGACGAATAGAAGTGACAAATGGGGAAGTTCCTTTCGTGCTTCCCCATTTTATCCGTCCTTATTACAGATTCAGTAGTTCTAAGATTTTCTGCATACCGGCCTGATATAAAGATTCCGCATATAATATCCATCTTTCACTGACTTCAGTAACATATGCGTCTATCGTTTTTCGCTTTTCTTTTGATAATCCCATTGTCTGAACCTGTTCTTCATATTTTGATATTTTTTCCAGCATTCCCTGATACACTGTATTTTCTTTCAGCTGTTCTTCTACCTCATCAATCCAGGTATCCATCAGCAACTCCAGCAGTTTCTGTGTGTCATCGTCATTCTTTCCCAGTATTGCTTTTTTTATTTTCCCCAGCATAGCTCCATAAGAAATCATTTGTGCCTGCCCCATATAAAAATGGTACTGTTCTTCTATCATTTCCTTTTCGCTCTCCAGTTGAAAATATCGGTGCACTGCCTTATGCCCTTCTTCCGTTAGGCTGATTGGCTCATTCGACTCCATAAGTGTTTCTATCACTGGATACTTCTCTATAAGTTCCAGTATTTTCTTTTGCAGTCTCTGATATTCCGCATTATGCTTTTTCAGATAGATACATACCTGTTCTCCTATCCGTATCCCCAGACATTGCTCATTCCAGATGATATCTGGCTGTAATGACATATCGTTTTCTCCCTTCTGTGTAGTTTCCCTGTTCCAAGCACAAGACTATACCACACTTCCGGGAGAAAGCTATTCAGCAGATCTACTGAAATGACCGGGCAGACACTGTGCAACCTGCTTATTGTTGCCAAATATTAGAAAAGCAGCAGAAACTTGACTTTTAATCGTTCCTGCTGCTCATAGCATTCTTTATATTTAGTTCAGATTCAAGCTTTTTACCCAGTCCTGAACCTCTTCTTCTGATGCATTAGAAGAAAATCTCTTTCCTTCCTGCCAGTCTCCGGTTCCTGCCATTTCCTCTAAGAGTTTTCCGCTGTCTCCAATTCCAGAGGAAGCTGATGTACATACAGGAATTATCGTTTTTCCTGTAAAATCATTACTTTTAACAAACTGATTTACTGGCCACGCTGAAACTGCCCACCAGATGGGGTAACAGAGGACAATCTCCGTGTACTCACCGAAATTATCGACCGTCGTAGAAACCAGCTCTACATCTCTTAAACTCTCATCGTCATGTTCACGAGATACGCGGCTGTCGTCATTTGTCCAGTCAAGATCCTCATCTGTATAAGGCTCTACAGGCTCCAGCTCAAATAAATCTCCACCTGTTGCAGCTGCAATATAATTTGCTACTGCTTTTGTACTTCCTGTTGCTGAGTAATATACAACCAGTACTTTACCTGTTTTTTCTGTGCCATCCTGTGCAGGTGTTCCTGTTGCTTCCGCTTCTGTCACTGCTGCTGTTGTTTCTGCTTCATCAGAATTTTCTGTTGCTGAACTCTCCGTTTCAGTCTCTGTATTCTGTGCGGTTTCATTGCTCTGATTATCTGATTTATTCAATCCGCATCCTGTCAGTAAAACTCCTGCTAATATACAAACGGCAAGTAACATCCAACTTATGTGTTTCTTCATTTTCAGCATCTCCTTTTCTATGTCATTCTCTATATAAACGTGATACACATTTTTCTGCATTATCTGTGTATACCGTAGTTTTCAATCTCATAATTATAACTTGATACACGCTATACACTACTATAAACTATACTCCATTTTAGGATAACCCACATAAATCGTGTCATACTGATCCAGATTTTCCGGTTTTGCAGCCAGTGCAGGACGCATATTCAAAGTGTTCTCAATCCACGCCCTAGCTGCTGTACCCATAAATGATTTCCGATAATATCGATTTGTCTTTATCTGATACATATCTGCTCCGGTGATCTGCTGGATCATCTGTGCTGCAGCTTCGGTATCACTGCCGGATATCTCAGAGTTGGAACTTACTGTTGCTGATGAAACTGCGTCCGGTTCCCCTGGTATTTCACCCATCCTTGAAAAATATACAATCAGGAATTTGATCCCATCTGCTCCCGCAGTCACATTATCACTGGCATCTGTAATTTTACTGCCCATAAATAAATATCCACATCCACCAGCAAGAATGATTATGATGATCAATATTATGATCAGCAGCCTTTTTAATTTATTCCTATTCATGCCTGTTTCTCATCACTCCTGTTTGAAAATCTCATCCAGCCAGTCTGCATACTGTTTTACCCATCCTCCATCGGATCCGAAACCATGGGGCCATCCATTCAGGACGATCCGGCTGGTCTGGATACCCATGTTCTTGATCACATCATACTGTTCCTCAAACTGATCATAAAATGGATCTTCTGTACCATATACATAGAACGTTGGTGGAAGATTTCCCTCTGAAAGCCAGTCAGGATCCATGTTTCCCACACTTAATCTTCCATAGAAAGAATAGATCATACCGTCTGCTGAAACATGAGCCGGAATCTGGTCTAATTCATCTGGAACATAGGAAGAATCCAGTGCTGTTCCGTTTACATCCTCATCGTAATGCATAAGAAACTCACCTGCCTGAATTCCTCCGGCAGAAAATCCCATGACTGCAATATCATCCGGATCGATTCCATATACATCCGCATTTTTTCGAATAAACCGGACGGCTCTGGCAACATCGAGAGCACCTTCTTCCTGAGTATAAGGAGAGAGCCGGTGATCTACAATAAATGTCTGGAAACCGTATTCACGGAGAGCTGCTGCAGTTGGCAGAGAATCTGTATAATTTCCCCGGAACTGATAAGCACCTCCTGCCATCAGTACAACGGCTCCTTTGGGGGTTATTCCTTTAGCAACAGGAATTGCTGTCACATAAGGACGGAAATCCCAGTCATCGAAATAGCCTGTCATGTCTTTTGTAAACTTTGTTTTCGCAGGGACATTTCCCTCTTCCCATAAATAGAGAACCTGGATATTATCCGGATCTGCATCTGTATTCAAAACCGTATCATTTTGTTCTGGTTCCGGCATTTTTTTTAACATATAGTTTCTGGAAAAATCACTGATCTTTCCGCTGCCAAAATTATAAGCTGCCGGAAAATCATCCGGAGTTCCAAGCGTATTGTCAGAAGTTCCTTCCTGCATATCTGTTTCTCCTGATGCACTTCGAGAATTATTTTCACTGTCGGAATCTTTACCCTTGCCTATCGCATCCTCAATGGCATCCAGTCCTTCTCCCAACTGATTACTTTCTGCTTTTATAACGCTGATGTTTCCGTATACTGCACTTCCAAGCAGAACTGCAAGACTAAGTATTGCTATCTTATTTGCTTTCATTCAGATAAGTTCTCCTTACAGTCTTGCGGACATTTTCTGTGCTTCTGATTTATCTGTTGCCATTCCCATGTATGTCATTCCATAAAGCCCTGCAAAACGTCTCATTGTATACTCTCCAGCTTCCATCATCCATTTCTCAGGAGCTGCACCCTGAAACAGAAAATACATTTTTTTGCCTGAAAGTTCATTCTGCTGTACCAGTCCATAGAAACGGTCAAACACATTGCGGACAGCACCGCAGATATTGTGCCAGTATAATGGGGATCCGATCACGATCGTATCTGCTTCTTTCATCTTTGCAATGATTTCAGAAAGCTGGTCATCCTCGAATTTGTGACCATAACTGTAAACTTTATATTCTGTCAGATTCAGTGTTTCGTATTCTTTACCTTTCAGTAAAGTCTGTGCCAGTGCGGCAGTATTTCCATTTTTATTCGGACTTCCGTTGATAAATAAGATACTCATAAATTTATTCTCCTCTTTGATTCTTATTTCTGTTCATCTACCGGTGGAACCATTTCTACATATTTTTTCAGAAGTTCCGGTGTCTGATGATAATAGGTTTCATTTTTATTTAATGCAGCAATTTCTTCCATCTCTTCTTCTGTAAGCTGGAAATCAAACAGATCCAGATTTGCTTTGATATGGTCCGGATTTTTAGAACCTGGGATTACAATGTTTCCATCCTGAATGTGCCAGCGGAGAATGATCTGTGCTGTACTTTTTTTGTATTTTGTTCCTGCAATCACAGATGCAGGCTCTTTCATAAGCTCCGCATCACCATGACCAAGTGGATACCATGCCTGAATTTTAATATTTTCTTTTAATTCTTTTTTCTGATCATACGGATGAACTTCTGTCTGTAAAACAGTCGGCTTGATTTCACAGATATCTAAAATTTTCTGGACGCCCTCTTTGGTAAAGTTTGACAGTCCAATGG
>CAVBPN010000189.1:0-5116 GCA_963597235.1 bacterium | reverse complement strand
CTTCTTTGTATGCCTTTTCCATCAGACGATAACCGGCAATATAATTGCCTGCCGGCTGATGGATCAGTAACAGATCAATATAATCTGTATCCAGCCTTTCCAGTGTTTTTTCTACAGCATCTTCGTTCTCATAAAAAGACGGCCACAGTTTGGTTTCAAGAAAGATATCTTCTCTTGGCACACTGGATTTCTTGATTGCACGTCCTACTGCTTTTTCGTTCATATAAGCATTGGCTGTATCAATCAGGCGATAACCTTCTTTCAATGCAGATAAAACAGAATTCTCTGCTTCATCCGGTGAAAGAAGAAAAGTTCCGATTCCTGCCATTGGCATTTTGATCCCATTATTTAATGTTGTATATTCCATTTTCTAACTCTTCTTTTCAACTTTGTTTCTGACTATATTATACAGTTCTTCAATCTGTTATAGAAGATTCCTTTAGTTTTGCAGTGTAAACCCTGAGGTATAAACTACATAACCAATCGAATCTTCTAATTTCATTCTGTCTTTTCTATAATAAAAGAGAACTAAGAAACAACACGAAAGGAGTAATCTACAATGGAATATGTAACACTTTCTAATGGCGTCAAAATGCCGATCATGGGATATGGCGTATATCAGGTAACAAAGGATGAATGTGAGCGTTGCGTTCTGGATGCGTTAAAAGCCGGATACAGAAGTCTGGATACTGCTCAGAGCTACTTTAATGAAGAGGAAGTCGGAAATGCAATTCAGAAATCAGGACTTCTGAGAGAAGAGATCTTTCTTACCACAAAAGTATGGGTAGAACATTATGGTTATGATGCCTGCCGAAAATCCGTGGAAGAATCTCTGAAAAAGTTGAAAACAGACTATCTTGATCTGCTTCTTCTGCATCAGCCGTTTTCTGATTACTATGGAGCATGGCATGCATTAGAGGACTTATATAAAGAGGGTACTGTACGTGCGATCGGTGTATCAAACTTTTATCCTGACCGTCTTGTAGATATTGCTTCATTTGCAAATATCCGTCCAATGGTCAATCAGGTAGAAACACATCCTCACAATCAGCAGATTGAAGCAAAGAAATGGATGGATAAATATAACATTCAGATTGAAGCATGGGCTCCATTCGGAGAGGGACGCGGCGGTCTTTTTGAGGAACCTGTATTAAAGGAAATTGGTGCAAAGTATGGCAAAACAAGTGCTCAGGTTATCCTGCGCTGGCATATCCAGAGAGGCGTTGTAGTCATTCCGAAATCCACACATTATGAACGTATGGTAGAGAATCTTAATGTATTTGACTTCACCCTCTCAGCAGAAGATATGGAAAAGATCACACAGTTAGACAAAAAGACAAGTTCTTTCTTCTCTCACTATGATCCGAATATGGTAGAATGGTTCGCAAAAATGGTAGAAGAACGAAAAAACAATCACAGAAGTGAAACTGAAAAGAAAAACTGGTAATCAGTTATACACGTTATAAACCTCCACAAAAATAACCGGAACGTATTCCCCCTGATATGTTCCGGTTATTTTTATATAGAGAAAGTTTTCTATCATGACTATATTATACCTAATGATTCTTTTTCAGGAATGTGCCGAGATAATATCCCACTGCAATGAAAAGTCCCATAACAGCAATATAATCCAGCATGAAGAATATCAACGGCTCTGTATAGTCAAAGAAAGCAAAGTGCATTTTCAGAAACATGTAGCTTCCAATCTGACGTTTTATAAATGCATAGCATCCGTAAGCAGCAATTACTCCTGCCAGAATCCGGAATATATATTTTTTCTTTCCGGCAGAGAGGTTTATTTTCCTGTCAAGCATCCTGAGAAACAGGGATCCTCTTTTCCTGTCTCATCCTGTTCGGCACCTGCCGCGACAACGCTGCAGACAAGCAGAACAGGATGAGACAGATCAATAAAATTCTCATAAAAAAACATCTCTTTTTATTGTGCATTTCTGATACTCCAGATTTACATACATTCCCGGAAAATCTCCAGGATTTCTTCATGTGTCATTTTTTTGTAACTTCCGGTTGACAGATTACAGGAATCTGCAATTTCTTTCAGAGCAGTATCTTCCGTAACTCCAAGGTCTTTCAGATTGGTCGGAAGTCCGATCTCTCTGATAAACTCTTCCAGAGCATTTACTCCTGCTTCTGCCAGTTCTTCATCTGACATATCATCTCGTCTGATTTGCCATACATTTTCTGCAAAACGAACGAATTTTTTCAGACCATTTTTATAAATATGTCTGTAGTAAACCGGATGTAGCACCGCCAGTCCCTCTCCATGATTGCAGTTTGTAAAAGCACCAAGCTGATGTTCCATCTGATGGCATTCAAAATCACACTTTTTACCAAGTTTGATGATTCTGTTTTCAGCCATGGTTGCATCCCACATAAGATTGCTGCGGGCGGTAAAATCTTCCGGATCTTTGATTGCTGCACGGAGATTCTGGATAACATTTCGCATCAGTGCTTCTGAAATATCATCAGATACATTACTTACATCCGGGCCGCTGAAATAGGTCTCCATGATATGTGACAAGATATCAAAACTTCCGGAAACCATCTGTCTGACTGGAACTGTATAAGTATACTCCGGGTCCATCAGAGCAAATTTCGGATTACATTTCGGGTAATCCAGCCCTGTTTTAGTCTTAAGCTCTTCATTTGTGATCACAGCTCCGCCATTACATTCGCTTCCTGTTCCTGCGACAGTAACGATCACTCCAAGAGGTAACGGTTCAAAATCAATAATTCCCGGTTTCGCCCAGTATTCTTTCCAGATGTCTTTCTTACTGACAGCAGCAAGGGATACTGCCTTGCAACAGTCCATAACCGAACCACCGCCAATTCCAAGAATCCAGTCTGCCTCATTCTCTTTAGCAATCCTTGCCCCTTCCAGGACTTTTTCATAAGTAGGATTTGCCATGATACCGGAAAATTCGATCACCGTTTTTCCTGCTTTTTCAAGAATATCGGTTACTTCTTCGTAAATACCATTCTTTTTAATGGAACCGCCGCCATATGCTAATAAAACTCTGTTTCCATATTTCCCGGACAGACAGGAAAGATATTCTTTTACGCAGCCTTTTCCAAAGAATACTTTTGTAGAGTTTTCAAATATAAAGTTATTCATTTTCAATTTTCCTCCTTTTTGTTGTCTGGTTCTTTGAGCATGAATCAGGCAAAATAAATGCTTTATAGGCATTCTGATTATTCTATTATAAAAAAAATGAGACTCCGGCAGAAGTCTCATTTGGTTATGCACTACATACTTTTGGTTATAAGTCGCTGGTCCTTTCGATGGCATCCAGAACTTTTTTTACTTTTTTGGATGGTTCCGGGGAGTACAGAAGCCCGAAAGGAATTCCGTACTTCCAGTTTACAGGAATGATCTTCATAAGTGGATGGATACTCTCCCAGCTCTTTACAGCTAGCAATACATCGTTACTGTTTTCACAGCGGTTAAAAGTTTCCATATTGTAAAAATCAAAATCTACGATCTGGATTTCCGGGTGATGTTCCCAGAGATCATCCCTCAAAATATCTATGTATTCACTCCATCCTCTGTGGATCAGCATGAGATTTTCTCCGTAAAGATCCTGAATTTCCAGCCGCTCTTTATTTGCAAGACGGTGATGGATAGATACTGCACAGCAGAATTCTTCTCTGCAGACTTCAATTCCTCTGCATTTACGAAGATCTAATAAGGTATCATCGAAAATCCCTGCAACTACATCAATGTTCTGTCCAAGATTCCCAAGGATTTCTCTGGCATTTTCCGGAGTATTCACAAATGGGATCAGCTGAAATTTTATCTCCGGGTAAAGTTCCTGTATTTTCGGAAACAGACTTACAAAAATCTGAGGCGGTGTCATTGGTGAAATACCCACATGAATGATTTCTTTGTCACCGTGCATTGTATTTTCAGCTCGGATCAGAGATTCTTTGCTGTACTGGATAATATATTTTGCATCTTTATAAATAGATTTCCCTGCTTCTGTTACAATAAGTCCACGATGGGTACGGTCAAATAACTGCAGATTCAGACTGCTTTCCAGCGAATTGATCTGCTTGATCACTGCCGGTGCTGTGATAAATAATTTTTCTGCCGCTTTACTGAAGCTTCCTGATTCTACAACACACAAAAAAGTTTCAAGCTGAGGATTATAAAGCATATTTAGTTCTCTCCTTGATAAAAACACTTTTTACTGTTATGATGTAAGTATAGCAACCGGTAGTTACTACCGGTCAAGTGCTTTTTGAAATTTTTATTGTAAATTTTTATGTAAAATGTAAAGTGGATATTCGCAATCCGCTTCGCTACTTGCTCATAACCAAATTACTGCTTTGCAGTTAATTTGGTTAAATTCGTGTCTGACGATTTTAGTCTTATATTTTGGGAGGATTCAATTATGTTTACAATGAAACAGGCCTGTGAGCAAACACAGTTATCGTATGAAACATTGAAATTTTACTGTAACCAGGGATTAATACCTAATGTAAAACGTGATAAAAACAATCATCGAATTTTTAATGAAAAAGATATTGCATGGATCAATAGCTTAAACTGTTTAAAAAACTGTGGCATGAGTATTAATGAAATGAAAGAATATCTTGCTCTTTGCTTAGAAGGGGAACCTTCCATTTCCAAGCGTAAGGTTATCCTTGCAGACAAAAAAGAAGCTCTGCTCCAGTCTATTGCACAGCTGCAGGAAGCCGTTGAATATATAGACTGGAAGCAGAACTTCTATGATGACGTTCTATCCGGAAAAATCGAATACTATAGTAATTTGATACCAGAACAAATGAAATGACCATCTACTGCTTGTTTTCCTCTAATTTACAGATCATTTCCATAAACAGTGCTGGTCTTAGCAGAACCAGTCCACCATGCCCTAAGTCAGGTAATATCTGAAATTCTGTCTGAGGGAATCTGGTTTTCATATAATTAATATCCTGCTTTCTCTCTTTTTCCTCGCCTTTTGCATACCAATAATGAATCTGTGTATCCATTTTCGGAACAGGATCAGGGACTTTATAATTATTGCAGGAATCAAAAGTTCTCAACGGTACTTTCGTTGTCCCAACAAAGTTCCTGTGTCTCCCTGTCTCCGAA
>CAVBPN010000188.1:0-3402 GCA_963597235.1 bacterium | reverse complement strand
TCTTCTGAAAAACGTGGAAGGTGTTGGAAATGTAAAAGTGATGTTGATGACAGATTCCGGTCAGGGATTGTACAGCAGCGAAAGTAATGAGGTTACCGGAGTCCTGATCGTGGCAGAAGGAGCAGATAATTCTGTGACCGTCCGGAAAATACAGGAGGCAGTAATGGCATTATTTCAGATTGATGCTCATAAAATTAGAATAATGAAAATGAAATGAGGAGTAGAAGCGTGAAAAAAATATTTAAGAAGAATCAGGTGATTATTACATCACTGGCAATACTGATCGCTGTAGCCGGTTATCTGAACTTTGCGGATGTGGATCTTGGGCTTGGGGATAAAGAGGCGAGTACGGACAGCAGCAGTATTCTGGATCAGGTAGAATATGATCTGAGTGATGAGACTGCAGTTGCGGACGAAAATGTGGAAAGTGCAACAGAAACGGCGGAAGTGCCGGACAGTGGCAGTACACCGGGGGAAGCTGTGCTTACGGGAGCATCGGATTTTGCAGCGCAGGCGAAACTGTCAAGGGAACAGGTGCGCTCACAGAGTAAAGCGGACCTTCAGGAAATTCTGAATAATACAGAGGTTGGGGATGACCAGAAACAGGAAGCGGTAAATACCATGGTGCAGATGACTGAGATCTCTGAAAAAGAAGCAGCGGCAGAAATGCTTCTGGAGGCAAAAGGATTTGAAAATGCAGTCGTCAATCTGACAGGAGAAACTGCGGATGTAGTTGTACCGCAGACAGATCTGGAAGACGCGCAGCGTGCGCAGATTGAGGATATTGTAAAGAGAAAGACCGGGATCGCTCTGGAAAATATTGTGATCACGCCATTTGATCAGTCTGCGGATACATATGAAGATCAGGAAACTTCCGCAGATCAGGAAACTTCCGCAGATCAGGAAACCTCTGCAGACCAGGAAACCTCCACAGATCAGGTGATCCAGACAGACGGGATCTATGACTGATTCCTGTAATAACTAAAAAAAGAAACCGGGCAGAGCGTGCATTTTTGGCAAAGCTGCCCGGTTTTTTATGATTTCTTTGTTATAGTCACGCTGAAAATCTGTAAATTTATACAAATATAGAAAAGTTTAATATTAAGGAACGATAAAATTCATTTTATTATTCGACAGAAAGATGTTATACTTCAGTAAATTAAAGAAGCAAAGGAACAGAAAGGAGAAAACGCTCATGTACAGTATTGATTTAAACAGTGATATGGGAGAAAGCTTTGGTGCATATAAACTCGGCGGAGACGAAGAAATTATCAAATATGTGACAACTGCCAATGTAGCGTGTGGATGGCATGCCGGAGATCCGATGGTAATGGACAAGGTTGTACGCATGGCAAAAGAAAGAAATGTTATGGTCGGTGCACACCCAGGATATCCGGATCTCCTCGGATTTGGACGAAGAAAAATGGTTCTTTCCCATGACGAAATCAAAAACTATGTAAGATATCAGATTGGAGCACTTGCGGCTTTCACAAAAAGTTACGGAATGAAATTACAGCATGTTGCACCTCATGGAGCAATGGGAAATGCCTGCCAGTATGACGAGGATATTTCCACAGCGATCTGCGAAGCAATCTGTGAATATGATAAAGATCTGATCGTATACTACTGTGCAGGTGCAGTTCTCGGAGATATTGCAGAGAGTAAAGGACTTCGGACAGCATCCGAGATTTTTGCAGACAGAGCGTACATGGATGACCTGTCGCTGGTTCCAAGAAAAATGGAAGGTTCCATGATCACAGATGAAAATATCGCAATTCAGAGATGCGTTAAAATGATTAAAGAAGGTAAGGTTACTTCTATCAACGGTAAAGAACTTGACATCAAGGGTGATACCCTTTGCGTACACGGAGACGGACCAAAAGCACTTGCTTTTGTACAGAAGATCCGTGAAAAATTCAAAGAAGAAGGAATCGAGATCAGACATCTTTAGGATTTATACTTCTGAAAAAAGAATAAGCTGTCTCTTATGGAGAGACATTGCATTGCCAGAACAATCAACGGGGATTTATAAGAGGCAGAATAGGCGGACTGCGTTGATCTGTTCTGGCTTTTTGTATAAAAAAACGGTTACTCCGCCGAGGGCGTTGAGTGATAGAGAGTAGTAAAAGGGCAAAAGTAAAAAGAAAGAGAGGAAGAGTAATTATGAGCACAACAAAGAAAAAAAATTCGGTAGTAAGAAACATGATGATTGCGCTTGTAGGTGGACTGGTAGTGGGTATTGCATTTCTGCTTCTGAAGAGCCAGTTATCGGAGGGAACCTGGAAGGTGATCAATGCACTGCTGTTCCAGGATATTACAGCAGACGATGGTGTTAATGCGATTGGCCTGTTCTATATCATTGGACAGATGTTTATGAGAGGATTACAGCTGGCAATCGTACCGCTGGTACTTGTATCCTTAAGCCTTGCAATGTGCAGTATCTCCAGTTCGTCTAAACTGGGAAGAATTGCAGGACGTACACTTTTAGGATTCTTTTTGTTTTATGTGGTAGGCGCATTCTTTGGCGGCCTGGTTGCATATGGCGTCAAGAGCCTGGGCTTCTTCAACGTAACACTTCCAAGCGAGGCGGTTACTGATGCGGCAACACTTGACAGATTCAATCCGCTGGCAACGATCGTAGAAGCAGTACCGTCCAACATTGCTTCTGCATTCAGCAGCAACAACAGCATCCTTGCAGTCGTAGTAGTTGCAATTATTCTCGGACTCTGCATGAACGCACTTGGTGAAAAAGCAGATCCGCTCAAAAAAGTTCTCGATAGCTTAAGCGAAGTTATCAACCTGTACCTGACATTCCTGATCAACAAAGTAGGCCCTCTGGCAATCTTCTGCCTGATCTCCCGTACTTTCGCTATCTATGGAACAGAGTACCTTGCACCGGCAGCCGCGTACATTGTAGCTGCAATGCTGACACTGTTTGTACTTGTTGTAACGATTTATCCGATTGGTATCATGCTGACAACAGGTCTGAATCCGGTTCAGTTCATTAAAAAGATTGCAAAAGTTGGTGTATTCGGATTTTCTACAAACTCTTCAGCTGCATGCCTTCCGCTGAACACAAGAACATGTCTTGATGAACTTGGATGTAGCGAGGAGATTACAAGCTTTGTACTTCCTACAGGTATGACCATCAACATGAATGGTACCACTGTCATGCATATGTTTGCTGTAACATTTATTGCAACAAGTGCAGGAATCGAGCTGACTCCGGCAAACCTTATAACAGTTGCATTCCTGTCTATCTGTGCAGCAATGGGCTGCCCGGCTATCCCGATCGCAGGAACAACTCTGGTTGTAACAATCCTTTCCGGTATGGGCTGGACTACGGATGCATGCATGATAGCTTATGCACTTGTAGTAGCTATTAACCGTCCGGTAGAGATG
>CAVBPN010000187.1:3385-4819 GCA_963597235.1 bacterium | reverse complement strand
TCTCTTTTTTCCTGTTTTTCCCGCTGAATATTTCTTCGGTTTCATGCTTCATCTACCTCAAATTTATATCCCATTCCCCAGACAGTTTTAATGTATTCGCCCTTATCTCCCATCTTACTTCTCAGTTTCTTGACATGGGTATCAATGGTACGTGCATCTCCGAAATAATCATAATTCCATACAGAATTCAGGATTTTTTCTCTGGAAAGTGCGATTCCCTGATTCTCAAGGAAATAAGTAAGCAGTTCAAATTCTTTAAAACTCAGTTCCATCGGTTTTCCATCCACACTTGCCTGATGTGCTGATTTATCAATTACGATTCCTCCGGCAGAAAGGACATCGTTACCTGCATCCTGTCCGGTTCTTCGAAGAATAGCCTCTACTCTGGCTACCAGAATCTTCGGGCTGAACGGTTTTGAGATATATTCATCTACGCCAAGATCAAATCCAAGAAGTTCATCTCTTTCATCGCCTCTGGCTGTCAGCATAATGATCGGTACTTTCGAATTTTTACGGATCTCGCGGCAGACTTCCCATCCGTCCATCTTCGGCATCATGACATCCAGAATCAGCAGTGCTATATCTTTTTCTTCATAAAAAATGTCCATCGCTTCTTCACCGTCTCCGGCTTCCAGCACGTGAAAATTCTTCTTTTCAAGGAAATCCTTCACAAGCTTACGCATACGACTTTCATCATCTACTACAAGAATCTTTGGGGCTTCCATTTTTCATTCCTCCATCAAACATTTACTTTTTATTTTGTTTTATCTTAGCAGAGATTTATGTAAGTTTTGTGAACGTGCAGCAAAAATATATAAAAAAACGGAAGCCGTCATCTGACTTCCGTTTCCCTGCTGTTACATTTTCTGTATTTTATAAAATGATCTGAGATTATGCAAGTGCTTTGCCAAGTGCTTTGCAGCTTTCAACTGCATCGTCATCCGGCTCTTCCTGGCAGATCACACCGTCTGCAACAAGAACTGCTCCGTCTTCCTTGCATTTGTCTTCCCAGTTATGCATCCATTCTCCGTCTCCCCATCCGTAGGATCCGAAAAGACCGATCTTTTTACCGGAAAGTTTTGCTTCGCAGGAGCTGAACATTGGCTCAAATTCATCTTCTTCCAGAACTTCATCGCCCATTGCCGGACAACCAAATGCGATTGCATCAAATTCATCAACTTTTTCAGCGGAGAAATCAGCTGTTTCAAAAGTTGTAACTTCTGCTCCGGCTGCTTTTGCGCCTTCTGCTACTGCATTTGCCATAGATTCTGTGTTTCCTGTTGAACTCCAATATACTACTGCTACTTTACTCATCTTACTTACCTTGTCCTTTCTTATTTATGCTGCAACGGTCAGCTGGAGAATTGATCTTCCGTCTGCAAACAGACGTCTGTAGATTTCCGAACATTTCTTCAGTTTCCGGAAGAGCATCTG
>CAVBPN010000187.1:416-3375 GCA_963597235.1 bacterium | reverse complement strand
TGGAAAACAATCGTTTTCAAAGAACTTCTCCTGAAGCTGTCTGATACAGCAGTCTGCTTCCTGGCATTTATACCCGCAATTTTTAAGCAGTGTACATGCGCCTTCACAACGCAGATCCTGTTCCAGTTTCTTTTTACGATATACATAAACCAGAGCTTTATACTCGCTTGTTCTGAGTACTTCCACAAAAACGCCTTTGCTATTCAGTTTGCTGTTTTCTTCTTCTATTTCTTTATGTAACGTTTCCCTGTTCTCAGGTGTGTAAGTAAACATGTTCGCAGTTTTGATTCCTGCCAGCGTAGGCGCACAGTGTGCTATGATTTCAGCTTCTAACATCTTCAGATCTCCTGTTGATTAGTTATATCTAACCCATAGTCTTAAATTTACGGGTATCTTTCCATACCCGTAAATTCTTTTCTGTTAGTTATTTCTAACTGATATGATAGTACAATAATTCTTATACGCTGTCAAGAGTTTTTTTCATTTAACTTTTTATATTTTTCTCCGCCACTTAAAGCACAGATTTCATGGAATCCATACCGATCAGTAACGTAGATGTATTATGAAGAAGTGCAGACATCGTCGGCTGGATCACTCCTGTCACGCCAAGTGCGATCAGGCTTCCGTTAATACCTACGATACGTCTGTAGTTCTTATGAATCTTTTCCATCAGACCATTGCTGATCTCTTTCAGTGTTACCATTACACTCAGGTCATCTGCGCCGATCGTGATATCTGCGATCTCTCTTGCAAGTTCTGCTCCGTCGCTGATCGCGATACCGACATCAGCTGCTGAAAGCGCCGGTGAATCGTTAATACCGTCACCTACCATCAGAACCTTATGTCCCTGCGCCTTGGCTTCTTCTACAAATTTTGCCTTATCTTCCGGAAGTACCTCGGAATAGTATTTATCTACCCCGACTCTTGCTGCAATTGCCTTTGCGGTACGATCGCTGTCGCCTGTCATCATAACGATCTGTGTAAAGCCTGCTTTACGAAGCTGCTTTATTACTTCCGGTGCTTCCGGACGAAGCGGATCTTCAATACAGATCACGGCTGCCAGTTCACCCTCAATTCCAAGATAGAGGTGAGAATATTCTTCCGGAAGATTCTTAAAGAGTTCTTCTTTTCCTTCCGGAATCGTACACTTCTCATCTTCAAATACAAAATGATGGCTTCCGATGATCGCTTTTCTTCCGTTCACAGTCGTGGAAATTCCATGTGCTACAATATATTCAACTTTGGAATGCATTTCTTCGTGAGTCAGGCCGCGCTCTTTTGCTGCGTCCATAACTGCTTTTGCCATAGAATGCGGGAAGTGTTCTTCCATGCAGGCTGCCAGTCTTAAGAGATCTTCTTTAGAATCTCCATTGAATGAAACAACATCTACCACTGTCGGCTGTGCCTTTGTAAGTGTACCTGTCTTATCAAATACGATCGTATCTGCTTCTGCCACTGCCTCGAGAAATTTACCGCCTTTTACCGTGATATGGTGGGCATTTGCCTCACGGATTGCTGCAAGTACGGAAATCGGCATTGCAAGTTTCAGTGCGCAGGAGAAGTCAACCATAAGAATGGACAGCGCCTTTGTCACATTTCTTGTAAGCGCATAGGTAAGAGCTGTTCCTGCAAGTGTATATGGAACCAGTCTGTCAGCCAGATGCTCTGCTTTACTTTCTACAGCTGATTTCAGTTTTTCTGTTTCTTCGATCATGGTTACGATCTTCTCAAACTTCGTGGAACCGGAAGTTTCTTTTACACGAATCGTAAGTTCGCCCTCTTCCATAACAGTTCCGGCATATACATATCCTGCTTCGCGTTTTGCAACCGGCATGGACTCACCAGTCAGGGAAGCTTCATTTACCATAGCCTCGCCTTCTGTAACAACACCATCAAACGGAATCACGGTTCCCATATGTATACGTACTCTGTCGCCAGGTTTGATCGTATCGGAGCTTACCTGTACTTCAGAATCATCGGTTACCAGCCATACCTTGCTCACATTCAGAGACATGCTTCTCGCAAGATCATCCACGGACTTCTTATGTGTCCAGTCTTCAAGGATCTCACCAAAGCCAAGAAGGAACATAACAGAAGATGCCGTGCTGAAGTCACCTCTCAGAACAGATACACCGATTGCTGTCGCATCCAGTACGGAAACTTCGATTCTGCATTTTGCAAGGCTGCGTATGCCCTTCCAGATATATTTAATGGATTTCAGAGTTGTCAGGAATGTTCGGATCGGAAGCGGAAGGAAAATTCTCTTTCCATAATGAATCACTACATGATTCACCATTTTCTCCCAGTATTCATCATTCATCTCTCTTCCCGAATTCTGAAGATAGCTTTCCGGTGCTTTTGCCTTCTCATAAGAGAAGTTCTGTACTGCCTTTAATATTTCTTCTCTGTTACCGGAATAACAGATGACTGCGTCCTGATTTCTTTCTACTACTTTTGCAGTCGTTACGCCTTCAAGCTTTGTCAGGAAATACTCCAGCTGATCTGCCTGTCTGCATGTCATTCGTTTCTGACAGATATGAAGTCTGACTCTGCCTCTGATCTCATGTTCTATTTTAAATCTCATATTGTCATCACCTTTAGTTATAAAAACACCTGCAGTTCATCACCGCAGGTGCCTCGTTCTTATTACTCTTCTGCTGCTGCAGTTTCTTCTGTTTCTTTAAAGGATTCTTCTTCAGCAGTATCTTCGAATGTTTCTGCTGCTGCACGGTCTTCATTGATCTGCTGTGCTTCTGCGTAAATGTCTTCTGCATTTTCCTGAACTTTGGAAACTGTCTTCATTACACAGTCTTTTGCACGAAGGACAGCTGCTGTACAGTTTGTGTAAACTTTCTTTGCATCCTTGCTGGAAAGGATTTTAATTCCTGCTGTTCCGAATAATACGCCTGCAGCAAATACTCCGCTGTGTTTCTTATCAAGTTTAATCATAGTAATATCC
>CAVBPN010000187.1:0-406 GCA_963597235.1 bacterium | reverse complement strand
TAATATCCTCCTCTATGTCATTTATTTTCTATCATTTTCAGTGCCTCGTTCCCCTGGCATTACACATATTATAAAATCTCTCAAACAAAAGTCCAGACTAACTTGCATAAACAGGAAATTTTATCATAATTTCCCAAAAACAAAGGAGCTTTTGCCCCTCATTTTTGTTTATTTTTCTATAGAAAATCGGTTTGTTATCACTGTTTTCAGGTAGTTATTACAAACAGTTAGTTGCCGTTTTCCACCGACACGCAGCACACTTTTCTTGACTGCAGATAACCACAGGATTCCATCCCCTTCTCAATGACCTTACAAAGCTTCTCATTATCCAGGCGAATGCTTGTCTGGTCATCCAGCTGTACACAGCAGACCGGCACCTCTCCCTGCTCAGTGCAGAGTCTATATG
>CAVBPN010000186.1:0-7206 GCA_963597235.1 bacterium | reverse complement strand
AAGACAGACATTTGCGAAGCAAAAGGCACTGAGCAACGGAGTTGCGAGGTGACCAAGCTCGACGAAAGCGTAAGCGTGGTTAAAGATTCAGTTTAATGTCAACATGTATGTAGTTTTGAAGGTGTGATACACTTTCTGATAATCCTCCTTAGCTCAGTCGGTAGAGCATGCGGCTGTTAACCGCAGTGTCGTTGGTTCGAGTCCAACAGGGGGAGTTAGTTTTTCGGACATAGAGCCGGGAACAAATAATTGGCTCCATGGTCAAGCGGTTAAGACACCGCCCTTTCACGGCGGTAACAGGGGTTCAAATCCCCTTGGAGTCATTTTTCTTCAGAAATAATTTAATATGGTGCCATAGCCAAGTGGTAAGGCAAAGGTCTGCAACACCTCTATCCCCGGTTCAAATCCGGGTGGCACCTCTTGAAATCCAGAATCTTGTATTCTGGATTTTTTTTTTACATATCAATAGTATAATCAGAATAAATTTTTAACAGATTTTGAAGGAAAGTTCGAAAAAACTCAAATACAGGAGAATAAATACGATCTAAAGCCTGATAAATGCTTGGGGATAACGTTTTCACGAAATAACTTAAAATAAATGTCAAAATAGAAAAACTGTAGAAATTCAGCTTAAAATCAACTGGATTTTTATAGTTTTTTCAGGTATATCAGACATCGTTTTCTGATCTTCTGATTTCTTTCTTGCAGAAAATATGGTTTTATAGTGTCACAGCAAAACACAACAAGAAATCAATTGCAAAGAAAGAGAGGAAGAGTATTATGAAAAAAAGCTTATTAGCATTGGGAATTGCGGCAGTTCTTGGAGTGAATATTACAGGAGCATCTGCAGTATGGGCGGCAGACAAGGTGGAAATCACAAATGTATCTTATGATCCGACCAGAGAATTATATGAGCAGTATAACAAAGTGTTTGCGGAACACTGGAAAGAACAGACAGGACAGGATGTGGAAGTAACACAATCACATGGAGGTTCCGGTAAGCAGGCACTGGAAGTTGCAAATGGCCTGGAGGCAGATGTTGTGACACTGGCACTGGAATATGATGTCAATGCAGTCGAAGATGCAGACCTGATCGATGACGGGTGGATTGATGAATTTCCGAATGACAGTTCACCGTACACGTCCACGATTGTTTTTCTGGTAAGAAAAGGAAATCCAAAGGAGATCAGGGACTGGGACGATCTGATCCAAGAAGATGTTGGAGTGATCACACCAAATCCAAAAACCTCCGGCGGTGCAAGGTGGAATTACCTGGCGGCATGGGCTTATGCAGATAAGCAATTTAACGGAGATGAGGACAAGATCAAAGACTTCATCAAAAAACTTTACGCAAATGTACTGGTACTGGATTCCGGAGCAAGAGGTGCAACCACTTCATTTGTAGAAAACGGACAGGGAGATGTCCTGATCGCGTGGGAAAACGAAGCATATCTTTCTGTGCAGGATTATCCGGATGATTATGAGATCGTGACGCCGAGTATAAGTATTTTGGCACAGCCGTCCGTAGCGATTGTTGATGAGGTGGTAGATAAAAAGGGTACCAGAGATGTGGCAACAGAATATCTGAATTATCTGTATTCTGATGAAGCACAGCGAATTGCAGGAGATAATTATTATCGACCATCTAACGAAGAGATTCTTAAAGAATATGCTGATGTTTTTGACCTGAATGTAAATCTTGTAACGATAGATGATTTCGGTGGATGGGATAAGGCACAGGAAACACACTTTGCAGATGGTGGTGTGTTTGACCAGATTTATGAACAGTAACCAGGGCAATCAAGGTGAATTTGAAACGGCAAATATTGACACCATTAATTTAACGTGCTAAAATACTTTCATTATAAATTCGAAACAAGGACGTTTTGCTGAGAAGCAAAGCGTCTTTTTTGTTTTTGGTAGAAGGAGAGGAGGAAATTTATGAAGGAACTGATCGAGCATACAGATCATGTTAATGAATTATTGGCACGTTATGGTGTGAAATTTGGCATTTATAAGAATAATACTTTTAAAGAACAGCTTTTTCCTTTTGATGCTATTCCACGTGTGATCGAGAATGAGGAGTTTGAACGTCTGGAGAGGGGACTGAAGCAAAGGGTAACGGCTTTAAATCTGTTTTTAAAAGATATTTACAGTAAGAAACAGATTGTAAAAGATGGTGTGATACCAGAAGAATTTATTTTTATTTCCAGTGGTTATATGTCGGAATGTGAAGGTGTAACACCGCCAAAGGATGTATACTCACATATTTCCGGAATTGATCTTGTAAAAGGTAAGAATAGTGAGTGGTATATTCTGGAAGATAACCTGAGAGTTCCATCAGGGGCTTCTTATCCTATGATTGCGAGAGAATTATGCAGACGATGTTCACCTGAAACATTCAAAAAGACAAAGCTTGAAAATAATCGAAATTATGCAGAGATTCTTCGTAAGACGATGGATTATGTAAATACAGGCGGACATAATGTGATCCTTACGCCAGGAAGATATAATGCAGCTTATTTTGAGCATTCTTATCTTGCAGAAAAAACAGGAGCATATCTGGTAAACGGATCTGAACTGACAGTAGAAAATGACAGACTGTATTATGTCACAGCCTCTGGAAAAAAAGAGCAGGTAGGCGCCGTTTATCGCAGAATTTCAGACGAATATCTGGATCCAATGAATTTTAATCCGGAATCGCTGATCGGAATCCCACATATTTATGATGTGTTCCGCAAAGGAAATGTTGCATTATTAAACGCACCTGGAAACGGTGTGGCAGATGACAAGGGAATCTATTATTTTGTACCTAAGATGATAAAATACTATCTGGGTGAAGAACCGATTCTTATGAACGCACCGACTTATCTACCGTTTTATGAGCAGGATATGAATTATGTGCTGGAGCATTTCGATGATCTTGTGCTGAAAGATGTTGCTGAAGCTGGCGGCTATGGCGTTGTTTTTGGAAATTCTATGACGAAACAGCAGAAAGAGGACTTTATTGAATTACTGAAAAAAGAACCAAGAAGATTTATTGCACAGGAAGTCATTGATTTTCAGGATCTGGATATCATAGATGAAGGAGAAGTAGTTCCGCGAAAAGCAGATCTCAGAGCATTTGTATTGACAGGAGAGAAACCGGTCGTCTGGAAAAGTGGTCTGACCAGATTTTCCAGAAATCCAGATTCATTTATCGTGAATTCTTCACAGGGAGGAGGCTTTAAAGACACATGGGTATTATCTCGGTAGAACAGGCATCCAGGTTATACTGGCTTGGAAGATACACAGAACGTGTATATACAACAATACGAATGTTTTTTATAAGTTATGACAGAATGATCGATGAAGAAAAGGAAAGCTACATGGCATTTTGTAATTCTGTTGATATACCTGATGTTTATCAGTCAAAAGAAGATTTCTTAAAGAGATATCCGTTTGATGAAACAAATCCGGATTCTATTATCAGTAACCTGAACCGCTCTTATGATAATGCGATAGTACTCAGAGAAAATATCAGCACAGAAGCATTGTCATACATTCAGCTGGCTATTTATGAAATGAACAAGGCGGCAAAGAGCAGTGCACCTTTATTTGAATTGCAGCGTGTGCTGGATGATATCCTGGCTTTCTGGGGAAGCATCGATGACCGGATTGACAGCGAGGAGACCAGAAATATCATAAAAGCAGGAAAAAGGATCGAACGTATTGATCTTTATGCACGCCTCGGAACAGGAAAAGAAGAAATCAGACGTGAAGTGCACAGAATGATACCGCGGGTAATGAGAAGTGGGCTTCCATATCAGGAAGATAAACTAAAAAAAGTAAGTGAGCTTGCAGAACAGGAGAATCTGGATTATTATGAGATTGTAGCTAATGTGGAGAGTATTTTATAAGCATTAAGAAATGGAGCACTAAGACATGTATTTACAATTTGACTATCAGATGCAGATCCGATATTCAATGCCTGTGGAACGCTGCTATTATACAATCAAATGTATTCCAAAAGAAAACTGTCGTCAGAAACTGCTGGAAAAAGAAATACATATGGAGCCAGAGTCACTGTGGATGGAGGGTACAGATGGATGGGGAAATCAGAAAATATACGGCAGTATTCAGAACCCGCATGATCTGTTTTTGTTCCATATTTCCGGTAAAGTTGAAATAGATCCCAAGAAATATGAAAAATCGAATATAGCAGGAATGTATCGATATCCCTTGGGAAAATGTGTTCCAGGTGACGGTATTTTAAATTATTTTATGACACTGGACCTGAATGGCTGTAAAAATGAACTGGAAAAATGTATCCGGATCATGGACCGGCTGCATCAGGATTATTTGTATGTACCAGATCAGACAGAGACGCATACAACTGCGGAGGAAGCGTGGAACCTCGGAATGGGTGTATGTCAGGATTATGCCCATATTTATGAAACTCTGCTTCGGCTGACCGGAATTCCGGCAAGATATGTGTGTGGACTTATGGTCGGAGAAGGAGCAAGCCATGCATGGGTAGAAGCCCTTTGTGATGGAAAATGGATCGGGCTTGATCCGACAAACGACTGTCTGGTGAGCGACAGCCATATCAAGCTGGGGGATGGGCGTGATGCGTCAGAATGTGCTATTAACAGGGGTATTCTGATTAACGGTGGAAACCAGAACCAGCAGGTGAAAGTGGTTGTCAGACGTATCTGACAGATGAAAAATAAAACAAAAAGGAAAGTAACTTATGATAGAAACCATAGCATCCGTAGGGCTTCCCATCGATGAAGTCCTGCGAATCAGAAAAAACAGGATCATGCCGGAAAAAACTTCAGATTCTATGCCAAGGATCAGCATTGTTACCGGAATCCATGGTGATGAACTGGAAGGACAGTATATCTGCTATGAGCTACAGCGGCGGATTCAGGAAGAGAGACAGAATCTGAAGGGTATCGTAGATGTTTATCCAGCTATGAATCCTCTTGGAATTGATTCGATCACAAGAGGGATTCCGGCGTTTGATCTGGACATGAACCGGCTTTTTCCCGGAAACACCAGTGGAAACATGACAGAGTATCTGGCAGCAGAGATCATTCGTGATGTAGAAGGTTCGGACTGCGTGTTAGATATTCATGCAAGCAATATTTACCTTACGGAGATTCCTCAGATCAGAATCAACGAACTTCATGCGGAAACACTGGTTCCGCTGGCAGAAGCTGCAAATGTCGACTTTATATGGGTTCATGGTGCCAGCACAGTGCTGGAATCTACCTTTGCATACAGTCTGAACAGTATCGGTACACCGGTACTGGTGGTCGAGATGGGTGTCGGAATGCGTATCACACGTTCATATGGAGATCAGCTGGTAGACGGCATTTTTAATCTTATGAAAAAGCTTGGTATCTGGAGCGGAGAAGTAAATAATCCTAGAAAACCCATCCTCTCACATGATCCGAATGATGTAAGTTATCTGAATGCAAAGGTCAGCGGTATTTTTATTCCATCAGTAAAACACTGGGTAGAACTGAAAAAAGGTGATCTGATCGGGAAAATTGTAGATCCTCTTGCGGGAACAGTACTTGATGAAGTTACGGCACCGGTAGACGGAATTCTGTTTACGATCCGTGATTATCCGGTGGTAGGTGAAGGCTCTCTGATGGGGCGTCTCCTGAGAAGGGAGGCATATGAACATGCGTAAACGTATTATTTATCAGATGGATGGACTGTACAGAGATGATTTCCGAATCACGGGATACGAATTTGGAGAGGGCGAAAATGCTGTCTGTATCGTAGGTAGTTCACGCGGCAATGAGGTTCAGCAGATTTACTGTTGTTCAAAACTGATAAAGAAATTCCGTCAGCTGGAGGCAGAGGGAAGGATTGAGAAGGGGAAGAAAGTTCTGATCATTCCGTCACTGAATCCATCATCCATGAATATTCAGAAACGCTTCTGGCCTACAGACAATACTGATATCAATCGTATGTTCCCAGGCTATGACCTTGGAGAGACAACGCAGCGTATCGCAGATGGCGTTTTCAGGGAAATCTCAGAGTATCGTTTTGGAATCCAGTTTACATCTTTTTATATGCCGGGGGATTTTGTACCGCATGTCAGGCTGATGGAAGAAGGCTTCAGTAAAACAGAACTCGCAGAGCAGTTTGGATTGCCTTATGTAGTGGTGAGAAAGGTTCGTCCGTATGATACGACAACTCTGAATTATAACTGGCAGGTATGGAATACACAGGCATTTTCTCTTTACACGACAACAACAGAACAGATCAGTCCAAACGGTGCAGGACAGGCGGTGATAGCAATACTGAATTTCCTGTCAGCACAGGGTATCGTCAGATATCAGGGACCATCTCCTGTCAGACCAAAGATCGTGAATGATACAGAACTGATTCCTGTCAGAACCTCGGAATCTGGTATTTTTGAACCGCTTGTAAAGGCGGGAGAAGATGTAGAAATGGGGCAGCCTCTTGCAACTATTTTGCATCCATATGAAAGTGAACTTCTGGAAACACTATATGCACCGATAGATGGAAAAATATTCTTTATACATAATGAACCGTTGACTTATGCGAATACAGCAGTTATTAAAATTGTCAGATAAGAATGAACAGTGGATGAAAAGTCCACTGTTTTTTTGAGCAGAAATATATACTATAGGATACCTGTTGTTGGATTTAAATCAGACATAAAAATTGGAGGTATTATAGTATGAGTAAGCGATATGGCTATATCCGGGTATCTGCAAAGGATCAGAATCCGGAAAGACAATATGTAGCACTGGAAGAAAGCGGGATTCGAAGAAAAAATATTTTTCTGGACAAAGTGTCCGGAAAGGATTTTTCAAGGCCCGCGTATGAGGCGATGATAAAAAGGTTATGCAGAGGAGATTTGATTGTTATAAAGAGTATTGATCGTCTGGGACGCAATTATACCGAAATCCTGGAACAGTGGAGAAGGCTGACAAAGGAAATAAAGGTGGATATACATGTCATAGATATGCCGCTGTTAAATACGGATCTGTCGCATGAGAGTCTGACAGGAGTGTTTATTTCGGATCTTGTGCTTCAGATACTGGCATACGTGGCAGAGACAGAACGGGCGTTTATTCGCCAGAGACAGGCAGAAGGAATCGCTGTCGCAAAGGCAAATGGAGTTCGTTTTGGGCGGCAGAGGAAAGAACTTTCGGAAGAATTCAGTGTGTATTATGA
>CAVBPN010000185.1:0-2413 GCA_963597235.1 bacterium | reverse complement strand
AATTTGTTTACTCAGAAGAAACAATTCCTTGCGACAGCTCAGTTAGAATACCACTTTCCAACCAGGCTGTCAACACCTTTTTTCAAGTTTTTTCTTTTTTTCTTTCAAACGTTCGTTATCCCTCTTTATTTCGAAGCATCACAGAACTTTACGATTGTCGCAATCACTTTATCCATCTGCAAAGGTTTTGACAAGTGTGCATTCATTCCGGCCTCTATACACTTCTTCGCATCTTCATCAAATGCATTCGCCGTCATTGCAATGATTGGAATCTTTTTCGCATCTTCCCGCTCCATTTTGCGGATTGCACGAGTCGCTGCAAGTCCATCTATATTTGGCATCATAACGTCCATCAGAATCGCATCAAAAGTGCCCGGTTCTTTTACTCCAAACATTTCAATCGCTTCCTGTCCATCTTGTACGATCGTAATTTTTGCACCTTCATCTGACAAAAGAGCCTCCGCAATCTCCGCATTGAGTTCATTGTCTTCCGCGATCAGTAAATGCAAACCTTTAATACTTGCTTCTTCCTGATTCAAAGCGCTCACTGTTTTTGTCATCACTTCTGCGACTTCAAATGGAAGGGTAATCTCAAAAACAGAACCTACGCCTTCTGTACTTGACACTTTGATCGTACCCTTCATTTCGTCTATCAGACCTTTTACAATTGCCATTCCAAGTCCGGTCCCATTATATACGCTTCTCGCATCAGAGCGCTCCTGTGAAAACGGATCAAAAATATGTTTCAAAAATTCCTGACTCATTCCCACACCGGTATCGGATACGATCCAGCGATATGTCACAATTCCGGCAGCAATACCTTCACATTTCAGAACAGTTGTTACTTTGCCACCAATCTTATTATATTTGATGCAGTTGCTGTAGATATTCAAAAACAGCTGTCGCACATGAAGCGGACTTCCATATACACACGGATATTCCACGCGATTCGCTTTTCTGTCATATTCAAGAGTGATACCTGCTTCTGCTGCTCTCTGTTCTACAATCGTCAGAACTTCTGTCAAAAGTTCATTCAGATCCATCACCTCATGTGCCAGCACCACTTCCCCACTTTCCAGCTTACTCATCTGAAGAATATCATTGATCAGTGCCAACAGATGATTCGCTGCGATCATGATCTTACCACGGTTTGTCCGAATCAGTTCTTGGTCATCCGGATGTGCTTCATCAATCTTCAGTAATCCTATAATCCCATTCAAAGGTGTCCGAATATCGTGGCTCATTCTGGACAAAAAGCTGGTCTTGGCCGCATTCGCATAATCAGCCTGGCTGACAGCACGCTTCAACTGTTCATTTTTATTCTGTAAACTGTCATTATACTCCTGCTGTGTACGCAGTTTTTCTTCCCTGTAACTCTGTGCCGTTCTCCATCGCACCGTATTGATTGCGATCAATGCAATCGCATAAACCGCCAGCGCATAAAACAGATGTTTCGGAGTCGTTGCAAATACGGCTCTTTCTGACATATATGCATAAATATAGTAGTCTCTGCCATGCTCCATCAGTCCGAAGTCATGCTCAACCGTATCTTTCTCGCTGGCCGTCTGTACCAGCCCGGAGCCTTTTCCTTTTTCCCGGACAGTTTTCAGAATCGCAATATCATCTGTACTTTTTCCAACCAGCTCAGATTCATTGGAAGCTACGATTTTTACCCCATCCGCCACTGCAATCGTTCCATCATCTTCAATATTATATCCTTCCAGGAGAGACTGCACCGACAGAAAAAAAGAATCCACATATTCAGCAGGAGTATGGTAATACACCACAATAATCCCGTCATTTCCGGTTCTTCCACATACAGCCACATCCACATACGAACCATCCTCGCAGATAATCCTTACCGCATACGTTTTTTCCGGATAAACAGCCGTTTCAAGAAGTGTCTCTGTTTCCAGATATTCCTTAAGTCCCTGTATGCCAAATCCATCGCTGCAATACTGACCCTTCACTGTTCCTTTTGCATCCAGCATCAGTACTCCGGTCACGTAATTGTCCTGTGCGTACCTTTTCAGCGTTTCTGTATCCCATTCCTCACTTTTCTGCATATTTCCATAAACAAGCTGCTCATCTACATTCCGAACGCTCTGCATAATACGCATAAGGCTCTTGCTCTCCGACGCCAGGTTGAGGCGGCTGTACGCATGACACTGATTTTTTATATAAGTTGCAATGCTGGCCAGATGTTTCTCTGTAGTCCGCATATCCACACGAATGGAGAATATGGACACGCCCATAAAGATCAACAGTCCAACAAGAATTTCCAACGGCCAGAACCGCAGATGTCTGGAAAAAGATGTTTCTTTATTTTTCATAATCATCGACCTCCAGATATTTTTCAACATTGTCCATGTAACTGCCTATCACTTTTTCCATCGTACCGTCTGCACGCATC
>CAVBPN010000184.1:3735-9536 GCA_963597235.1 bacterium | reverse complement strand
AGATGGCACAGGGAGCAAAACCTGGTGAAGGTGGACATCTTCCGGCTAAGAAAGTATATCCGTGGATTGCAAAGACTCGTCATTCAACACCTGGCGTTTCTCTGATCTCTCCGCCGCCACATCATGATATTTATTCTATCGAGGACCTGGCACAGCTGATCTATGACCTGAAAAACTCAAATGTTTATGCAGATATTTCTGTAAAACTTGTTTCTGAGGCAGGTGTTGGTACGGTAGCAGCAGGTGTTGCAAAAGCAGGTGCACAGACAGTCCTGATCTCCGGATATGACGGAGGAACCGGAGCTGCTCCGAGAAGTTCTATCCATAATGCAGGTCTTCCATGGGAACTGGGTCTGGCAGAAACACATCAGACTCTGTTAATGAACGGACTGCGTAACCGTGTACGCATCGAGACAGATGGTAAGCTGATGAGTGGACGTGACGTTGCAATCGCAGCATTGCTTGGTGCTGAAGAATTTGGTTTTGCAACAGCACCGCTTGTAACCATGGGCTGCGTTATGATGCGAGTATGTAATCTGGATACCTGTCCGGTCGGTGTGGCGACTCAGAATCCGGAGCTTCGTAAACGTTTCCGTGGAAAACCGGAATATGTAGAAAACTTTATGAGATTTATCGCACAGGAACTGAGAGAGTATATGGCCCGCCTGGGTGTGCATACCGTAGATGAGATGGTTGGACGTACGGATCTTTTAAGACAGTCCGAGGAAGCTGTAGCAGCAGAACCGTATAAAGGAAAACTGGATCTCAGTGCGATCCTGAATAATCCATATGCAGGAAACGGACAGAAAGTAACGTTTGATCCAAAAGCTGTTTATAACTTTGAGCTTGAAAAGACACTGGATGAGAAAGTGCTTCTCAAAAAATGTGCAAGAGCAATCTCAAAGGCAGAACATGTGGAACTGGATGTTGATGTCACAAATACAGACCGTACTTTTGGCACGATCCTTGGTGCTGAGATCACCAGACAGACAGGAACAGGACTGCCGGATGATACGATCGTGATCAACTGCAATGGCGCAGGCGGACAGAGCTTCGGTGCATTTATCCCGAAAGGACTGACACTGAAGCTTACCGGTGACAGCAACGACTACTTCGGAAAAGGACTTTCCGGTGGAAAACTGATCGTTAAAGTTCCGGAAAAAGCAGCATACAAACCGGAAGATAACATTATCATCGGTAACGTTGCACTGTATGGCGCAACAAGCGGCTATGCATTTATCAACGGTGTTGCAGGCGAGCGTTTTGCAGTTCGTAACTCAGGTGCATATGCAGTTGTAGAAGGTGTCGGAGAACATGGATGCGAGTACATGACCGGTGGACGTGTCGTTGTTCTCGGACGTACCGGAAAGAACTTTGCAGCCGGTATGAGCGGTGGTATCGCTTATGTACTGGATGTGGAAAATAAACTCTATAAAAACATCAATAAAGCAATGATCTCTATTGAAAAAGTAGAGAATAAATATGACAAGAAAGAACTTCGTGATCTGATCGAAGCCCATGTTGCGGCTACAGGTTCCGAATTAGGAGCTAAAGTGCTTGCTGACTTTGACTATTATCTGCCGCACTTTAAGAAACTCATTCCGAATGAGTATAAGAAGATGATCACACTCAGTGCTAAATTAGAAGAAAAAGGACTGACCAGTGAACAGGCGCAGATGGAAGCGTTTTACGAAAGCATTGGAGCAAAGCATTAAGGAGGATGAGGAAACATGGGAAAGCCAACAGGATTTTTAGAATATAAAAGAGAGACAGCAAAAGTGCTGCCTCCGAAGGTCCGGATCGCTAACTTCAATGAATTCCGGACTCCGATCAGTAAAGAAAAACAGAAGATTCAGGGAGCACGCTGCATGGCCTGCGGCGTCCCGTTCTGTCAGTCAGGCATGATGCTTAATGGAATGGCTTCCGGCTGTCCGCTGCATAACCTGGTACCGGAGACAAATGATCTTGTATATACAGGAAACTGGAAACAGGCATATTTAAGACTTTCAAAAACACACAGTTTTCCGGAATTTACATCAAGAGTATGCCCGGCACTCTGTGAAGCAGCATGTACCTGTAATCTTGACAGCGAACCGGTATCAACAAAAGAAAATGAGAGAGCAATCATAGAGACTGCATGGCAGGAAGGCTGGGTAAAACCACAGATTCCGCGTGTACGTACAGGCAAGACGATTGCCGTGATCGGAAGTGGCCCATCCGGGCTGGCAGCTGCGCAGCAGCTGAACCGAAGAGGACATAATGTCACAGTTTATGAGAGAAGTGACAGACCAGGAGGACTTCTCCGTTATGGTATTCCGAATATGAAACTGGAAAAATCGGTTGTTGACAGAAGAATCCATCTGATGGAAGAAGAAGGTGTAAAGTTTGTTCTGAATACAAATGTCGGAAAAGATATTACAGCAGAAGAACTTCTGAAAAAATATGACCGTGTGATCCTTGCATGTGGAGCATCCAACCCGCGAGACATCAAAGTTCCGGGAAGAGAAGCAAAGGGAATCTATTTTGCAGTGGATTTCCTTGGAAAAGTGACAAAGACACTTCTGGATTCGAATTTTGAAAAAACACCGTATGAGCTTGCAAAAGATAAACATGTTCTTGTCATCGGTGGCGGTGATACCGGTAATGACTGTGTAGGAACAAATATCCGTCTTGGTGCGAAATCCGTGACACAGCTTGAGATGATGCCAAAACCGCCTGTAGAACGTGCAGCAAACAATCCGTGGCCGGAATGGCCGAGAGTCCTTAAGACAGATTATGGTCAGGAAGAGGCAATCGCGGTATTTGGTCATGACCCACGTGTATATCAGACAACAGTTACGGAATTCATCGCAGATAAAAAAGGAAATGTCTGCAAGGCAAAGATTGTGAAACTGAAAAGCCAGAAAGATGAAAAGACAGGCAGAATGATGATGGTTCCGGTAGAAGGAACAGAAGAAGTCATTCCGGCAGATGTGGTACTGATCGCAGCCGGATTCCTGGGAAGCCAGAAATACGTAACGGATGCATTTAAAGTAGCAATCACCGGACGTACGAATGTAGAGACAAAGCCGGAAGCTTATGAAACTTCTGTACCGAGAGTCTTTACGGCAGGTGACATGCATCGTGGACAGTCACTGGTCGTATGGGCAATCCGTGAAGGCCGTGAAGCCGCAAGAGCTGTAGATGAATCCCTGATGGGATATACAAATCTGTAAAAAAGAGAGTTGACAAAGATCATGCAGGTTGCTATAATACCTGCATGAACAAGGGTGTTCTTTTGGAGGGTGACCCACCGAAAGTGCACCCTTTTTTTGCTTTTTTATTTTGAATCACAGGCTATAATATAAGACTTTTTTTATCATAAGGAGAGAAGATTATGGGGAATTATACCAGCGAGGAAATCTTACAGATGGTGGAGGATGAAGACGTAGAATTCATCCGTCTTCAGTTTACCGATATGTTCGGAACGATTAAAAATATCGCTGTAACCGCTCGGGAACTTCCCCGGGCACTGAATAATCAGTGTGTGGTGGATGGAGAACAGATCGCAGGAACAACTGGCTTAAAGGATGCCGAACTGTATCTCAGACCGGCTCTGGATACGTTTGCAATCCTGCCGTGGAGACCACAGCAGGGAAAAGTGGCACGAATGATCTGTGACCTGTATTTCACGGATGGAACACCTTATAAAAACAGTCCTAGATATATTCTGGAAAATGTTGCCGGTAAGGCACAGGAGGAAGGATATACCTGTTATATCGATCCGGAATGTGAATTTTTCCTGTTCCATACAGATGATAACGGGAAACCGACGACGGTGACACATGAGCAGGCCGGATATCTGGATATCAGTCCGCTGGATCTTGGTGAGAATGCACGAAGAGATATGGTGCTTACCCTGGAAGATATGGGGATGGAAGTTGAATCTTCTCATCACGAAGCTGCACCGGCACAGCATGAAATCGATTTCCGCTATGGCGAAATCCGTAAGATTGCGGATTGTATTACTACTTTCAAGATGACGGTTCGTATTGTGGCAAAGAGACATGGTCTCCATGCGACATTTATGCCGAAGCCAAAGGCTGAGGTAAACGGATCCGGAATGCATATTCAGTTTTCTCTTATTAAAGATGGAAAGAATGTCTTTGAAAGCCAGGAAAATCCGGGAGAACTGAGTCAGGAAGCCTATTATTTTATCGGTGGTCTGCTTGCACACAGCAAAGAGATGGCACTGGTTACCAATCCAATCGTTAATTCATACAAACGTCTTGTTCCGGGTTATGATGCACCGACAGAACTGACCTGGACAGAAAATAATCAGAATTCACTTGTCCGTATTCCGGTTACAAGAGGTGAAGGTATCAGAGTGGAGCTTCGAAGCCCTGATACATCAGCTAATCCATATGTTGTTCTGGCAGTCTGCCTGGCAGCAGGACTGGATGGAATCAGAAATAAGATCACACCGACAAAATCATCAAATTATGCAACACAGGATCAGCAGACAGAACACCTTCCGTCAACGATGAAAGAGGCGATCGATTATTTTGAATCCAGTAACTGGGTAAAAGAAGTACTTGGAGAAGAATTCTGCAGACAGTATGTGGCTGAAAAGAAAAATGAGTGGCTGAGATATACCAGACAGGTAACTGACTGGGAAATTTCAGAATATCTGTATCGTCTGTAAGGTCTGTTTATGATCATAATAGGAAATATATAAGTTAAGGGAAGAGGAGAGACACTGGTATGAGCAGCAGCATCGTCATTGCATTACCCAAAATAGAAGATGCCAGAAAAATTCGCAGCGTCCTTGAACGCCACGGATTTGCTGTAGCCTCGGTATGCAGTACAGCTTCCAATGCTCTTTCCAACGCTTCTGAACTTGGAAACGGTGTCCTGATCTGTGGACATCGTCTGCCGGATATGAATTATCTGGATCTGGCAGAGTGCCTTCCAAGAGAGTTTGAGATGCTGCTTCTTGCATCTGCAAGGGTGATAAGTGATGTGCCACCGTCGATCCTGTCAGTGGAGATGCCGATGAAAGCCAGTGATCTGGTCAATACGGTAAATATGATCCTCATGCAGCAGGAGCGGAAGCGACGCAAAGAAAAAAAGAAACCAAAGCTTCGTTCCGAAAAAGAACAGAACTATATTTCAAACGCAAAAATGATGCTGATGCAGCGTAACCACTTAAGTGAGGATGAGGCATACAGATATATTCAGAAATCAAGTATGGATTCAGGAACCAACATGGTTGAAACGGCACAGATGCTCCTGATGCTGTTGTACGAAAATTAGTAATATTTATACATTAATGTTAAGAATGACTCAGATCATCAGGTCTGAGCTTGAAAAATAAAAAGACTAGATACATGGAGGATGAGGAAATGGAGTTTTTGAACGGTATTATCAAAAAAGAAGTAACCGAATGGAATGAGCTGTTGGGTACTTCTCTGTTAAATCATGAAGTAGTTCTGGAAGGAGCCGTTCACAGTATCCGTAATATGGGCGATGTGGCTTTTGTAATTCTCAGAAGAAGAGAAGGTCTTTTTCAGACTGTTGTTGAAAATGAAAAAGCAAACCTTTCTGTTCGCGATCTGAAAGAAGCGATGACTCTTCGTATAAAAGGAACGCTCAATGAGGAAGAAAGAGCTCCTCATGGCAGAGAAGTACGGGTGCAGGAAATTGAAATTCTTTCAACACCGGCAGAACCTATGCCACTGGCAATTGACAAATGGAAATTAAATACATCTCTGGAAGCAAAACTGAATTTACGCCCGATCGCACTCCGCAATATCCAGGAA
>CAVBPN010000184.1:0-3725 GCA_963597235.1 bacterium | reverse complement strand
GTATTTGACAGAGTATTTGAAACAGGCCCGGTTTTCCGTGCAGAAAAGCATAACACAAAACGCCATTTGAATGAATATACCAGTCTTGATTTTGAAATGGGATATATTGACGGCTTTGAAGATATCATGGGAATGGAAACAGGATTTCTGCAGTATGCGATGGAACTTCTGAAGAAAGACTATGCGAAAGAGCTTCAGATCCTGAAAATCCAGCTTCCGAAGGTGGATCAGATTCCGGCTGTTCGTTTCGATGAGGCAAAAGAGCTGGTTTCCGAGAAATACAAACGTAAGATTCGCAATCCATATGATCTGGAACCGGAAGAAGAGGCACTGATAGGAAGATACTTCAAAGAAGAGTACGGTGCGGACTTTGTATTTGTTACACATTATCCGTCAAAGAAACGACCGTTCTATGCAATGGATGATCCGCAGGATGATAAATTTACACTGAGCTTTGACCTTCTGTTCCATGGACTGGAAGTTACAACAGGTGGTCAGAGAATTCATGATTATAACGAATTAAAGGCAAAGATTGCCGCAAGAGGCATGGAAGAAGAAGGTATGGAACAGTACCTGGATACCTTTAAACATGGCATGCCGCCTCATGGAGGACTGGGTATCGGACTGGAACGTCTGACCATGCAGCTTCTTGGTGAAGAAAATGTCCGTGAAGCCTGCCTGTTCCCGAGAGATCTGAACAGACTGGAACCGTAATCGGTCACAGTCAGCATTCCGCAAGAACATGAGGAGGAAAAGAAAATGGCAAAGATCATAGATGATGAAACAATCGAAAATGTATGTATCCTCGCAAAGCTTTCTCTGGATGATGAAGCAAAAGAAAAAGCAAAACAGGACATGCAGAAAATGCTGGATTACGTAGAAAAACTGGATGAACTGGATACAGATGGTGTAGAGCCGCTGTCCCATATCTTTGGTGACCAGAATGTTTTCCGTGAAGATATTGTAACAAACGGAGATAATAAAGAGGCAATGCTTGCCAATGCACCAAAGGCAAAAGAAGGACAGTATCAGGTACCGAAGACCATTGGATAAAGAGAGGATTCCTGTAAGGAATCTGCGTAGAGGAGACAGATTATGGAACTGGAAACGATGACAGCCCTGGAGCTGGCAAAAAAGATCAGACAACGTCAGGTAAAAGTCGCAGACGGTGTCAGGGAAGTTTTTGACCAGATAGAGAAAAAAGAAGGCAAAGTACATGCCTATCTTGATATTTATAAAAAAGATGCTCTTGCAAGAGCGAAAGAAGTAGAAAAAGGAATTCAGGACGGAACATACACAAGCCCTCTGGCCGGTGTTCCGATCGCAATTAAAGACAACATTTGCATAAAGGGTAAAAAGACAACCTGTGCATCCAGAATTCTTGAAAATTTTGTACCACAGTATAATGCGGAGGTAATTGACCGTCTGGAAAAAGCCGGTATGATCATTATCGGAAAAACAAACATGGATGAGTTTGCAATGGGAAGTACTACTGAGACTTCTGCTTATGGTGTGACTCGAAATCCATGGGATCTGGATCATGTACCGGGAGGTTCTTCCGGTGGTTCCTGTGCAGCAGTTGCAGCAGGAGAAACATTCATGGCACTTGGTTCTGATACCGGCGGTTCTATCCGTCAGCCAAGTTCTTTCTGTGGTGTGACCGGTATTAAGCCGACATATGGAACGGTATCCCGTTATGGTCTGGTAGCATATGCATCCTCTCTTGACCAGATCGGACCTGTTGGAAAAGATGTGGCAGACTGTGCAGCACTTCTGGAAGTGATCGCAGGACACGACCCGAAAGACAGCACTTCTCTGGATCGTAAAGATCTCGATTTTTCAAAGAGTATCGAAGAAAAGAAACTTCTCGGAATGAAATTTGGTGTGCCGAAGGAATTCCTTGCAAAAGGACTGGATCCGGAAGTTAAAGATGCTTTTATGAATACATTAAAAACGCTCACAGAGCAGGGTGCGATCGTGGAGTTTTTCTCAGTAGCGACAATGGAATATATGATTCCGGCTTACTATATCATCGCCAGTGCGGAAGCAAGCTCGAACCTGGAACGTTTTGATGGTGTTAAGTATGGTTATCGTGCGGCTGAGTACGAAGGCCTTCATGACATGTATAAGAAGACCAGAACAGAAGCGTTCGGAGAAGAAGTAAAACGTCGTATCATGCTTGGATCTTTTGTATTAAGTTCCGGTTACTACGATGCTTATTATCTGAAAGCACTGCGTACGAAAGCACTGATCAAACAGGAATTTGATCAGGCATTTGAGAAATATGATGTGATCCTGGCACCGGCAGCTCCGTATACTGCACCGAAGGTCGGAGAAAGTCTGAAAGATCCGCTTGCTATGTATCTTGGAGATATTTATACCGTTGCAGTAAACCTTTGTGGTCTTCCGGGAATTACAGTTCCATGCGGGCAGGATAAAGCCGGAATGCCAATTGGTATCCAGATGATCGGTGACTGCTTTGGAGAACATAAGATCCTCCGTGCGGCAGCTGCTTATGAAGCAGTCAGGGGCGCATTCCCTGCTCCGGAGAAAGGAGGCAAAAAGGCATGAAACAGTACGAAACAGTCATCGGCCTTGAAGTCCATGTAGAACTTGCAACGAAAACAAAAATTTTCTGCGGCTGCTCCACAGAATTCGGAGGAGCACCGAATACACATACCTGTCCGGTCTGCACCGGTATGCCGGGTTCTCTGCCGGTATTGAATAAAAAAGTAGTAGAATTTGCATTGAAAGCCGGTATCGCGGCAAACTGTCAGATCAATCAGTACTGCAAATTCGACAGAAAGAACTATTTCTATCCGGATAACCCGCAGAACTATCAGATCTCACAGCTGTATTTGCCAATCTGTCACGATGGATGGGTAGAGATTGAGACATCTGCCGGAAAGAAAAAAGTCCGCATTCATGAAATGCATATGGAAGAGGATGCAGGTAAACTGATTCATGATGAATGGGAAGACTGCTCCCTCGTTGACTATAACCGAAGCGGTGTACCGCTGATCGAGATCGTATCCGAGCCGGATATGAGAAGTTCTGAGGAAGTTATCGCATACCTTGAAAAACTTCGCTGTATGATGCAGTATCTGGGGGTATCCGATTGTAAACTTCAGGAAGGCTCCATGCGTGCCGATGTAAACCTTTCAGTACGTGAGGTAGGAAGTGAGACATTCGGAACAAGAACCGAGATGAAGAACCTGAACTCTTTTAAAGCAATTGCGAGAGCAATCGAGGGAGAAAGAGAACGTCAGATTGAACTGATCGAAGAGGGAAGAGCTGTCGTACAGGAAACACGTCGTTGGGATGACAATAAAGAATCTTCTCACGCAATGCGTTCTAAAGAGGATGCAAAAGATTACCGTTACTTCCCGGATCCGGATCTTCCGCCAATCCATATTTCTGATGAATGGATTGAAGAACTCCGTGAATCCCAGCCGGAACTTCGTGAAGAAAAGCAGATCCGTTATCAGGAAGAGTTTGATCTTCCGGCATATGATGCAGGAATCCTTACAGAATCCAGACATCTGTCCGTGCTGTTTGAGGAGGTTGCAAATCTTTGCGGAAGTCCGAAAAAAGCAGCAAACTGGTTTATGGGCGAAGTCCTTCGTTTGACAAAAGACAAAGGTCTTGATGTAGAAAAAGTTTCCTTTACACCGAAACATCTCGCAGATTTGATCCGGATGGTAGAGAAAAAAGAAGTCAGTGCC
>CAVBPN010000183.1:0-6543 GCA_963597235.1 bacterium | reverse complement strand
GCTCTATCCACTGAGCTACAGGTGCAAGCTTTTCCTAAAGCTTTTTATAATATAGCACATATTTGAGTATTTGTAAAGTTTTTGAATTATTCCTACTTTTTCGACTATTAATTCAGAATTTAAATACATCCTCTCAGACAGTTCTATTCAAACAATTTTAATTATACGACTTTCCAGACACGGCAGTTTCCGGTCTGCCCGATCACATTCATCGTTGTGCCGGTCAGATATTCGTCAAGTTCCTGTGAGGTGGAAATGATATAATCTATTTTACTGCTTTTTGCCAGATACTGGAACTCCTCCGCATCAAGAGCAAAATCATGATAGTAATAGACTGCTACGATCTTTTTCATCCAGTCTTTAATCTTTTTTTTCTTCATGAATTTTTCTTCCGAAGACTTCTCAATCTTCTGAAGGATACGGCGGCTTACATACGATGTCACATCCGGATCATACTGTCTGTAAAGAAGCAGCAGGCCATCACTCAGTATTCTCGGTTGCTCAAGTCCCTCACTGTGTATGATATTGGAAAGATCCAGAATTTCCTGATCTATAAAGTATTCATTGGTTGCCTTTGTATATGGAAATCCCTCTGCTCCTTTAAAAGCCGGAATTCCAACTGCCACGATCAGTGCCGCACAGATTCCACCGGTCACAATCCTCACCCAGATTTTTCCTGATGCAAAGATCAGCAGCGTCAGGGCATAAGCGATCGTGATAAAGAATACCAGAATCCAGAGGAATCTGACAAATCGGTTTCCGAATCCAAATACATCCAGAAGAATCTTAACAATAAACGGATTGAAGATCGTAAGACATTCTGTCACAAGGACTCCGACAAACAGCTTGCGGTCTTCTTTTTTTCCAAGGAACCAGATCAGAATAAGTGCCACAGGATAAAGAATCCAGATTGGATTTTTTCCTGTATAGGTCTTAAAGGACTGTACCAGAAACTGTATCGTCTCATTTAAATTTTCCAATAATTCTTCCTCCTTCTGTCCGATTCTATACCAGGTTACTGATCAGCATCCAGAATACCGATGGAAGCAATACGATCACGTAACGTCTCAGCAGATACCACTGTTTCTTTAAAATTCCCTCACATAATATATAAGGAAATAATGTAACAGCGATCATGCAAGGAACTATAAACAACGCAGAATTGCTGAATGCAATCCCACCGGTTCCGCACAGAAACATACCGCACCACGGCCACAGAGTTTTTTCTTTTTTGTATACAGCCAGACAGAAGCCAAAGATCAACGTCATATACAGATAGGCGATAACCGCCTTTCCTTCATAAGTCCTGTATGCAAAATACTGCGAAACGCCTCCAATGCTGTAAGAAAAAAGCAGTACCATATCTGCAAGTATCACAAATACTGTTTTTTCTGCCTCTTTTTTCTTAAAAAAGCTGTCCGCACACTGATATAATCCCATCTCGAACAAAAGGACCATGACAATTGTAAAACTCCACTTACGTTCCATAAGCGGATGGATATTCAGTACCTGATAAACAATTGCACTCTGCAGAGTATCTGTATTCATGATATAAAACTGTTCCGGTTTATCCAGAACTTTTCCCAAATAAGGATTTACCCGATCCAGCGTATTAGAATATACAGATGCCACCGGAAGTCCAATATAATTATTGGAATCATAATTTGACAGCGTATTCGTATTAAATCCCAGGAATACAGCAAGTCCTACTGCTGCTGCAAGCAAGATCAGCAAAGATATATTTTTCTTTGTATCACCCGGTATTCCTCTGATACTTTCCAGCAGTACACTTCTCTTTTTCCAGATGATATAAAAAAAGAGAAGAAGCATCAGGCAGCCCCACACCACCGTCAGCTGTTTCAGAGAACAGCACAGATATTTCATTGGAAATGCCACAATTTCAAATAACGTATAGTAAAGCAGGAATCCGGTAATACACATCACCGGAAATTTTCCTGACTGAAACTTCTTTGGAACCAGTGCCCCAAACATCCAGAACACGACCAGATATCCCACTGCAAGTAACGTGCCCATCACCATATTCGTCATGAATTTTCGTCTTTTCCTTTCTTGTTCAGAATGCCCATGGCAATTTTTTCCGGTGTGATCGGAAGCTCACATACACGTACTCCGGTTGCATTATAAATTGCCTCTGCAATTGCCGGACACGGTGTATCAATAACAAGTTCACCGATGGATTTTGCTCCAAAAGGACCGCTCTCTTCATAACTGCTTCTGAAATCCACGCGGATCTTTCCGATATCCATTCTGGTCGGAATCTTGTACTGCATAAAGGAATTATTACGTATCTTACCTTTATCCGTATACTGCACATCCTCAAAAAGTGCCATACCGATTCCCTGTGCAATACCGCCCTCAGTCTGTACACGCGCAAGGTTCGGATTGATCGGAGTACCGCAGTCAACAACTGCCACATAATCCAGGACATCAACATTTCCTGTCTCTGTATCAACTTCTACTTCTGCCATACCAACCATAAACGGCGGAGGTGACAATGGAGAAGAGTGCTGTTTTACAACCTGAAGTTCGATATTATTAAAGAATGTGCTTTTCAGAGCGACCTGTTCCAGAGAAACTTTTCTTTCTTCTGCATCTTCCTCATCAATAAATACATAAGAACCGTCAAATGCAACTTTATCTACTTCCGTCTCCAGCATTCCTGCACCAACTTCGCAGATTTTTTTCTTTAATTCCTCACATGCTTTCATGACAGCCACACCAGTCGTATAAGTTGTAGATGATGCGTAAGAACCTGAATCATACGGTGAAATATCGGTATCTACACTGAACACTACGATATTTTCCATCGGTGTTTCCAAGCAGTCTGCCGCAATCTGTGCCATGATCGTATCGCATCCGGTTCCCATATCTGTACATCCAAGTGCCAGTGTATAAGATCCGTCTTCGTTAAGTTTAATATCTGCTCCACCGACATCCACACCGGCAATAGACGATCCCTGCATGGCCATTGCCACACCGACTCCACGAACTTTTCCATTTCCCATGTCACGGCACGGATATTTAGAATCCCAGTCCATCATCTCTTTTGCTCTTTCCATGCATTGATCCATCGTACAGCTCTGTGCATAAGGAACATCCGGATAACCCGGCAACGGTCCACCTTCTATTGGCATATTCAGCTCTTTGATTTTCACCGGATCCATCCCCATCATATGTGCCAGCTGGTTCACTGTGGATTCCACAGCAAAGATTCCCTGTGTTGCGCCATAGCCTCGATAGGCACCTGCCGCCTGAACATTTGTATAAACAACATCAAATGCAAAACGATATGCCTCAGTATGGCGATAAAGACCAATGGATTTATGGCCGCTCAGTCCAACGGTTGTAGAACTGTGCTCACCATAAGCACCGGTATTTGAAAGCGTATATACATCAATCGCCTTAATGATACCGTTTTCATCCGCACCAGCACGAACTGTGATCTCCATCTCATGACGCGGTGAAGAACAGATCATAGATTCATATCTGGAGAAGATCATCTTTGACGGGCGTCCGGTCTTCCAGGTTACGATTGCCGGATAGATTTCACTGACAGACGTCTGCTTCGCGCCAAAACCTCCACCGATCCTTGGCTTGATAACACGTACCTTTGATGACGGAATATCCAATGCTCTTCCGACGATTCGTCTTACATGAAACGGAATCTGTGTTGAAGAAAGCACGACCAGTCTTCCAAAATGATCCATATAGCAGGCTGTACGGAAAGTCTCCATCATCGTCTGCTGATTTGCCTTTGTGTGGTAAGTACGCTCTATCGTATACTTGCACTCACTTAAGACCTTATCCACATCGCCATGTTCTTCCAGTGCGTTTGCACACAGATTTCTCTTATTATCTCCTCCGAGCGGAATCTTAAGTTTCCAGTCCTCCTCAGGATGAACCAGAGTCGGATTATCTTTCGCTTTATGAATATCAAGAACAGGAGCTTCTACACGATACTGTACCTTAATTCTCTTTAAGGCCTTATCAACGGCATCTTCTGTCTCACCGGCAACAATTGCAACTGTATCGCCGACAAAACGCACATGACGGTCAATGATCAGACGGTCGTCCGGACTCATTTCCGGCGCAGTCTGTCCCGCCAGAGTAAAACGCTTCTGCGGAACATCTTTATAAGTAAGAATACATGCAATACCGGCAACTTTCTCCGCATTATCGGTCTTGATATCTTCTACCCATGCATTTGCGTACGGGCTTCTTAATATTTTAACGATCAGACAGTCTTTTGGTGCCAGATCATCCGTATAAACAGGCTTACCTGTTACCAGTGCCATTGCATCTGTCTTACGTACAGGCTGATTTACATATTTCATTTTTATGCGTCCTCCTGTGCTTTTTTATATTTTAAAAACTTGAGGATACTCGTTGTCTGAGAAACGAATCCGGAACATCTGCACAGATTCCCTGCAAGATATTCTTTGATCTGTTCCTCCGTCGGTTCTTTTATTTCTTTAAGCATGGCAAATATATTCATGATAAATCCAGGATTACAGAAGCCACATTGTTCTGCACCTTCATTCGCCAGAAAGCTTCCAAATTCCTGTGATTCCCTCTGCATTCCTTCCATTGTCACTACTTTTTTTCCATCAACACGTACAACAAGTGTGGAACATGAAAGAATCGGTCTGTCATCAACCAGTACTGTACAAAGTCCGCAGTTTGCAGTCTCACAACCTCTCTTGACACTGTAGCAGCCTTTTTCTCTCAGGAAATCAATCAGGAGCATTCCCGGTTCAACTTCTTCCTGTCGGTAGACTCCGTTCAGCCAGAAACTAATATTCATTCTTCATTCCTCCTACTGTTTCCCAGGTTCTTCTTGTTAATACTTTTACAAGAAGTGTTCTGTATTCTGCGGATGCACGCATATTTCCTGCTGTAGTCACATGTTCTGCCGCATATTCTGCAAACGCATCAATCGCTTCTTTACGCTGTTTGTTTGACATATGTTTAAAATTTTTAAGAATCTGTTTCTCATCCTCTACAAGGATCGCACGCCCCGGTCTTGCACCTATCACAGTTCTTGCTTCCTCACCTATCAGTGATGCCGTACATGTCAGTACCGGAAAATCTGTTTTTGTGTTTCGCTGACTCATATAACAGACAAATAATGACTGTTTACGCACAATAATATTCACAAGAATATCATTGTCTTTTTTACGGTTTACAAACTCTGCCAGTGGAATTCTGCCTGCATCATATAACTCTACCCAGGTATCCATTCCAAGGAACATTGTCAGCACATCTGAAAATCCATATCTTCCCCAGATGCTTCCACCTGCTGTCGCACAATTTCGAAACTGCACTCCCACAATATGGCGAAGGCTCTCCCTAACTGCTCCGTGTGTATATTCATTCAGTCTTTCATTTATTTCAAGCTCCCTTAAAGGTGTCATACAGCCGATCACAAACTCATCGTCTGTTTCCTGCACCGTATCCAGTCCAAGACCGGAAAGGTCGATTGCTGTCGAAATATTACGGTTTCCCATTTTCAGCCAGACCATTCCACCAAGAACAAGGGCTGTTTTTTTCTGGTTCAGCTCATACGCTTCTGCAATGCTTTTTACTTTTACATAGCTTTTAATCTTTAGCATATATGTACCGATTCCTTTCTGTCATCCAAACTCAATATATAGACATACGTTATATAATTTTAGCAGATTTTTTTTCACTTTTCCAGACCAACAAATGATTCTGTGAAACATGCATAAAAAAGCCCCTTCCTCTTCAACAGATTTTACAACTATCTGTTGAAAAGAAAAGGGCTGCTTCCGCTTGGGAGTTTACATCCCTATATGTTCCCAAACTGGCTCTTTTAGCCAATTCTTTTTACATTTAAAATGTTCCCAGACGGAAATTTTAGCTTTTTCATTTTTCAAAGCATTTTCCATAGGTATGTTCCCAAACTATGTATATATAGCATGTAATCTTGTATGATGATATACATTGGTATCCCTCTCTTCTGCTCCTACAGCAGCTGAGAGGGATTTTATTTTGTATAAATGATTATATTACAGGTATAAGAGCAGTTTACCTCAGGAAACCTCTACTGGTTTCCCGAACCTTTCCCGTTTGCGCAATCTTCTATAGAAATCCTTACATGGATTCCCATAGAAGATTACGCCTGTCGAATCCCGAACAGACAGTCTACTGAATTTCTTCATATACTGTAAAAACATACCCTAACCTAACTCTTCTTACACACTCTTATTCCAAACCGAGTGCGATTATATATAAATCCTATATTCACAAAAGAAAGGGAAGGAATCACCATGTATGAAATTCATATCGTAAAAAGCAAAAAATACCCAAACGAAGGCTGTAGGGTTGACAAGGAAGCATACGAAAAATATGGACTTCCAGTATCCATAGAAAGAAGTGAAAACGAAATACACGTAAACGATGACTTAATGCGTGTATCCTATTCTGGCATTGAACAAGTATTACATGAATTCTGTTCATTCACCGACAGTATGAACCGGAACTTGGAAAGTCCAATCGAAC
>CAVBPN010000182.1:0-5571 GCA_963597235.1 bacterium | reverse complement strand
GGATGACATTGTAGTTACCTTTTTTCTTCTGTTTCAGGATCTCCAGAGCTTCCTCTGTATATCCAGGTGCGATCACACCATCAGATACTTCTCTCTTGATCAGCATTGCTGTATCTTTATCGCAGACATCTGAAAGAGAAATGAAATCTCCGAAAGAAGACATTCTGTCGGCACCTCTGGCTCTCGCATAAGCACATGCAAGTGGTGAAAATCCTTTCCAGTTCATATCATCTACCCAGTAGATTTTTGCCAGTGTTTCTGTAAGTGGAAGTCCTACAGCAGCACCTGCCGGTGATACATGTTTGAAAGAAGTTGCTGCCGGAAGTCCTGTTGCTTTCTTAAGATCACGAACCAGCTGCCAGCCATTAAATGCATCCAGGAAATTGATATATCCCGGTTTTCCGGAAAGTACCTTGATTGGAAGATCCTGTCCTTCTTCCATGTAGATTCTGGAAGGTTTCTGATTTGGGTTACATCCGTATTTTAACTGTAATTCTTTCATCCCTGTACTCTCCTTACTGATTTTTATTTACGATTTTTGTGTTGTATGTTCCTGTTGCAATATCAATATAACGTACAAACAGTGAAACTTTATTATCCTGATTTAAACTGTTCCAGAGAAGCTCTGTGAATGTTTCCATATCATCCGGAATATCAACCAGCTTTGGCTCTCCCTCAAAACTTGGAAGCGGATTTCCATCACATTTATAGGTATGGATGAATCGTCCTTCACCCGGAACTGCCTTTTCATAAGCATATGTATATCTCAGACAGGAATCCGGATTACCATTATCACTCTTCAGGATTGACATCGCATAGCTATAGTTTCCATTCTCGATATGCATCACACCGGAAATTCTTGGTGTGTAGTTCGGCCCATCCGGTTCAAATTCACGGGATCTTAAAGACTGCTCAAAAGTCAGCTGTTTATCAAGTCCCTCATAAATGGTATCTGTCTGATCACCATTTGTCACGATTGTCTTATTCCCAAGGACACGTACCGGAGCATAAATGATCAGGCTCGGATCTGCCAGTTTTGAAGGATCAAATGCCTGTGTACGGATCCCCTCACCATCTGTAACAAATACACGGTTTCTGCTGTTTTCGCTTCTTCCCATAATGAAATATGCGGTAACTGCCTTTGTTCCGGCTGCAGAACGTCCGATAATGATTCCTCTGCCCGGATAAGAATTGTTTTTCAGTTCATTTTCCAGTGAAATTTTTTCCATGATCATTCTCCTTTAGTGTGATAAAGTAAAGTGACCGCCTGGGTAGTCTGTTTCCAGGCTGCCCAGGCGGTCGGCACGTTCACTTACTGCACTCCCTGTAGTTAGCCCTACTTCCGCCAGTCATGCAGTCGTTATCATTATATTATACTAATTTATTTCGTTTCGCAAGAACAAAAATCAAAACAATTTTATTTAAAAATTTTTATTCGTCTACGCTGTAGTTCGGTGCTTCTTTTGTGATGTGGATATCATGCGGATGAGATTCTTTAAGGGATGCAGCGGAGATCTTAATAAATCTTCCTGTTGTCTTAAGTTTCTCGATCGTTTCTGCTCCACAATATCCCATACCGGAACGAAGACCGCCCATAAGCTGGAATACAGTGTCTTCTACATGTCCCTTGTAAGCAACACGTCCTTCAACACCTTCCGGAACAAGTTTCTTCGCATTTTCCTGGAAATAACGGTCTTTACTTCCGTTCTCCATAGCTGCGATAGATCCCATACCACGGTATACTTTATATTTACGTCCCTGATACAGTTCGAAAGTTCCCGGGCTCTCATCGCATCCCGCAAAGATACTTCCCATCATGCAGACATTTGCGCCTGCTGCGATTGCTTTCGTGATATCTCCGGAATATTTAATACCGCCGTCCGCGATAATCGGAATTCCATAACGATTAGCTACTTCATAGCAATCCATAACTGCTGTAATCTGTGGAACACCAATACCGGCTACAACACGTGTTGTACAGATAGATCCAGGTCCGATACCAACCTTGACCGCATCAACACCGGCATCAATCAGAGCCTTTGTGGCAGCTCCTGTCGCAACGTTACCTGCGATAACCTGCAGATCTGGATATGCATCTTTGATCTGACGTACTGCACGAAGGATATTCTCGGAATGTCCATGTGCGGAATCAATTACAATAACATCAACATTTGCTTTTACAAGTGCCTCTACACGTGCAAGAACATTGGCTGTAATACCAACGGCTGCACCGCAGAGCAGACGTCCCTGTGCATCTTTCGCTGCAAGAGGATATTTAATCTGTTTCTCGATATCTTTAATCGTGATCAGACCTTTTAAATTAAAATCATCATCTACAATGGGTAATTTCTCTTTACGGGATTTAGCAAGAATCTTCTTTGCCTCTTCAAGTGTGATTCCCTCTTTAGCTGTGATCAGACCCTCAGAAGTCATGCACTCTCCGATCTTCTTTGAAAAGTCTGTCTCAAACTTCAGGTCACGGTTCGTGATGATACCAACAAGTTTCTTGCCTTCTGTGATCGGCACACCTGAAATACGGAACTTCGCCATCAGGTTATTCGCATCTTCAAGGGTATTGTCAGCGGATAAAAAGAATGGATCTGTGATAACACCGTTCTCAGAACGTTTTACCTTATCAACCTCATCTGCCTGTGCTTCGATAGTCATATTTTTGTGAATAATACCGACACCGCCCTGTCTCGCCATGGCAATTGCCATTCTGTGTTCAGTAACGGTGTCCATTCCTGCACTCATCATAGGAATGTTCAGCTTAATTTTTTTGGTTAAGTGTGTCGTAACATCTACCTGATTCGGAATTACCTTTGAATAGGCCGGAACTAACAGAACGTCATCAAAAGTAATGCCTTCACCAATGATAGTACCCATTGTATTTCCTCCCTTGTATTATGTTATTTTGATTTTGATTCAAAGTGTAACAAAAATAACTTACAGTGTCAATCCAAAAAAACTTTGCTCGGAGCTGAATTTTTGAGAGCCTGTGCCATCTGTTCATCTGGTTCAATGATGATACGGCTGTTCTCTCCGCCCGCTTTAATGATAACAGCAAAGCGTTTATGCTGCGAATTTCCAGAAGAATAATCCAGAGTTTTCATACGGCTGTTTCCATTGTAATAATCCATTTTGTGCGAATTAAGCGGTGCGATCAGATCCGCCTCGCTTAAATTCATGGACATAACTTTTTTACGTTTGGATTTGGCCATGACCATATCAATGTCAAATTCTCCATTCACAAAAAGATACTCATACTCCAGGTCTGTACGCGGGATCACAAAATAGCAGGCCACGCCTAATGCGATTGCAACGATCAGAACGATCGGGCTGATAAAGAATCCTGCAAAAGCTGCAAGTACTGTCAGAACGATCAGTCCATATTTTATTACAGCATCTTTTGCAGTTGATTCTTTCTTTACCAGTAATTCAGAATACAAATCACTCATGTCTGCCTTCTCCTTATTATGTTTTTTACTATTTTATCATAAAAGAAGACCAGCGTCTATGACGCTGGTCTGATATTTGGAAAACTTTATTACATCATGCCGCCCATTCCAGAAGCACCTGCCGGCATAGCCGGGACATCTTCTTTGATTGTAGCAACTACAGATTCTGTAGTCAGGAGTGTAGATGCAACACTTGTTGCATTCTGCAGTGCACTTCTTGTAACCTTAACCGGGTCAAGGATACCAACGCCAACCATATCTACGTATCTCTCATTCAGAGCATCGAAACCGATTCCTGGCTCGGATTCTCTTACCTTATTGATGATGACAGAGCCTTCCAGACCTGCGTTTGCAGAAATATGGAATAACGGAGCTTCCAGAGCTTTCAGGATAACATTTGCACCTGTCTTCTCATCACCTTCCAGAGTTGCAACCAGTTCAGCAACTTTCTTGGAAGCATGGATATAAGCAGATCCGCCACCTGCGATGATTCCTTCTTCTACAGCTGCTCTTGTAGCTGCAAGAGCATCTTCCAGACGAAGTTTTGCTTCTTTCATTTCAGTTTCAGTTGCAGCACCAACACGGATAACAGCTACACCGCCTGCCAGTTTTGCAAGTCTTTCCTGTAATTTTTCTTTATCAAATTCAGATTTTGTCTCTTCAATCTGTTTACGGATCTGAGCAACACGGTCTTCGATTGCTTTCTTGTCACCAAGGCCATCAACGATAACTGTGTTTTCTTTTGCAACTTTAACAGATTTTGCACGTCCGAGCTGAGCCATTGTAGCTTCTTTGAGATCAAGGCCGAGTTCCTCGGAAATCACCTGTCCGCCAGTCAGGATAGCGATATCCTGCAGCATTTCTTTTCTTCTGTCACCATATCCAGGAGCTTTGACAGCTACTACCTGGAATGTTCCTCTTAATTTGTTTACGATCAGAGTTGTCAGAGCTTCACCCTCTACATCTTCAGCGATGATAAGAAGTTTTGCACCGGCCTGAACAACCTGCTCCAGTAATGGAAGGATTTCCTGAATATTGCTGATCTTCTTGTCTGTGATCAGGATATATGGATCTTCAAGGTTTGCTTCCATTTTTTCCATATCTGTGGACATGTATGCGGAAATATATCCACGGTCAAACTGCATACCTTCTACCAGGTCAAGTTCTGTATGCATTGTTTTTGACTCTTCAACTGTAATAACACCATCATTGGAAACTTTTTCCATAGCGTCTGCAACCAGCTGTCCGACTTCTTCATCACTTGCAGAAATAGATGCAACGTTTGCGATCTGAGCTTTGCCACTGATTTTCTGGCTCATTTCCTTGATTGCTTCTACAGCTGTATCTGTAGCTTTTTTCATTCCTTTTCTGAGGATGATCGGGTTAGCGCCTGCTGCCAGGTTTTTCATTCCTTCATGAACCATTGCCTGTGCCAGAACAGTTGCTGTTGTAGTACCATCACCGGCTACATCATTTGTTTTAGATGCAACTTCTTTGATCAGCTGTGCACCCATGTTTTCAAATCTGTCTTCCAGTTCAATTTCTTTAGCGATTGTAACACCGTCGTTTGTGATAAGCGGAGCACCAAACTGTTTGTCAAGTACAACGTTTCTTCCTTTTGGTCCGATTGTCACTCTTACTGTATCTGCAAGTTTATTTACACCGGTTTCAAGTGCAGCTCTTGCTTCTGCGCCGAATTTAATTTCTTTTGCCATGATGACTGTCCTCCTGAAATAATTAATGACTTATAACAAATGTGATCTCTGTTACAATTATTCAACGATTGCGAGAATATCGCTCTGTTTTACGATAATGTATTCTTCGCTGTCCAGTTTTACTTCTGTTCCTGCGTATTTGGAATAAATGACCTTATTTCCTACAGCAACTTCCATTTTAACTTCTTTGCCGTCTACAACTCCGCCAGGTCCTACAGCGATAACTTCTGCCTGCTGTGGTTTTTCCTGTGCCTGACCCGGAAGTACAATACCGGATTTTGTTGTTTCTTCTGCTTCTAACTGTTTTAATACAACTCTGTCGCCTAAAGGTACTAATTTCATGATCTATTTCCTCCTTTATTGTTGCCTTTCTTTAAGTTGCTAGCACTCATTTCGTT
>CAVBPN010000181.1:0-2078 GCA_963597235.1 bacterium | reverse complement strand
CCATGGACACCATCCACCGATCTCCAGAAAATCCTTTTCCAGTTTTGACAGTGTTCCCAGAATATCCGATTCAATATATTCTGCTATTTCATAGCACTCCCGTACTTCTGCAACTGATATTTTCTCTCCGGTTTCTTCTCTCCGATCAAATATCCGCATCATCAGGCTGACGCATCCCGGCCAGCCTCCTGTCTCCTGATATATTTCTTTTACTCTCACAGAAAGCTGCTTTTCTGCCCTCATTTGTTCTATTTCATTTATGGAAAAAAGAAGATCTTTCTGAATAATCAGATACATTTTCTCCTTCCAAAGCAAGTCCAGAAATTTCCTGTGTGGTTTTTCCCTGCTGACAAAAATGCATCGGTTTTTTCCCTGAAGTCTCTGCACAAAATCAACCAGTGCTGTCGCTTTTATCTCAGATAACGGCTGATTTATATCTTCGCAGATCACCCAGATTGTTTCCTGTTCCATACGTTTTCGTATCTGAGACAGCTTCCTGATAAAAGTTCCATCGTCACGTTCTTTGTCCATAAAAAAGAGCGCAAAATTGATATCTTTTTGTTTCTCCAGAAGCATGTTTACAGCAACCGTCTTTCCGGATGCTGCTGCTCCTTCAATAAAAACAGAAGGGAATGTTTCTATCCCCTTCTCCAGCTTTTGTGTCTTATCTATATAATTCTCTTTCGTAGAAAAAATTGCTTTATCTGCTCTCTGTACTGTCATCTTCTGTAAGGATTCCTCCGTCGATCAGTTTATCCAGAAAATCCTGAATATCCTCTTTGGCGACTTCTTCGTCTACATCATATTCTTCCATGATGTCCTTCAAAAGGTCATCAAAAGTCACCTCATCCTGGAGCATTTTCCAGAGTTCCATGCCAATCTCATTCACTGTGATCAGGCCGTTAAACTCCAATGCTGTTTTTCCTGTAGGAATAATAATATACTCACCGGCGATTTCTCGTAGCACAAAATTTCTGTCGATTTTCATAATATTTTTCTTCTCCCTGTAATCACTGCCAGAACCGTATTTACACATTTTATGGCACGCAAAAAAGACACAGATCAGACTCTTTTCATTTCCGAATGTTCTGTATTTGCGTTTAAATACCACAGCTTTTTCCATCTGCATCATGCCATTATATATGTGGAATGACCGTTCTGCTTTTTTTTAAAGCCTGGCACTACATAATAATAATTAAGTAGTGTTTATCAATAATTCTGTTGTCGATTTAACATAAAAAACTGATTTTGGGGATTCTATTAACAGAAGAGAGTTTAAAAAAACTTGAACATTGTATAGCTGTATGTTAGAATACAAAAAGAATGAGGAAAATTTGTTTTTTTATAACATTGACGACACTACTTAATTATTATTATGTAGTGTTTTTTGTTTATTCCAATATTGCTTCCGGTGGCCTTCCGCTACTCAGAATAGTCTCCAGCCGTTCCATACTGGACAGGTACTTTTTCTCAGAATCTGCAGTATAAATACGTGTTGTTTCAATGCTGCTGTGTCCCAGAATATCTGCCAGACCGGAAATATCACTGGTAAGCTGATAATACGTTCTTGCAAATAAATGCCTGAATGCATGTGGATATACCTTTTCTTTCGCAATTCCCGCAACTTTACAAAGCTTCTTCATCTGTGTCCAGATATTGCTCCGATTCTGAGCATTTCCATTCTTTGTTATAAAAATAATTCCATCTTTGATCTTGTGTATAAAACAATAATTAAGAAGCTTTTTTCTGATAGCTTCCGGTATTAAAATACGTCTGATTTTTCCTTTATTCTGAATAATAATATTGCCGCATTTCACTGCCCGCACCGTAAAATACTTCAATTCGCTGATACGAATACCGGTAGCCGCAATCGTCTCCATGATCAGAGCCAGACTTTTCTGCCCTTTTTCATACGCGGCCTTAACCAGCTTATGATATTCTTCTTCCGAAAGCAGCTGATCTTCCTGCAGAATCATCTGCCTCTGCATTTTTATCCGCTTCACCTTCATAGAACTGACTCCAAGGAATTCCAGAAATTGCGAAAGTGCTGCCAGCATAGAATTTACACTGGATATTGC
>CAVBPN010000180.1:0-6870 GCA_963597235.1 bacterium | reverse complement strand
GATTATGGAAAACGAAGAATTACCGTTTCGTGCTACAAAAGATGTAGATATTGTATTGATTGTTGAATCCATAACAGCGGAGTTTTAGCTTCTTTCGCCAGTTCCTGAAACTTTGTCAGTCCAATGCTGTAAAGCTCTGCCCCTTCCTGATAGCGGACAAATTTCTTTGCTATTTTCTTTGTTTTCTCTACATCTTTACGTGCATATCCCATACACGACACCTCCTTTTCTGCATGAAAAAAGCAGCTAACCTATTTTTCATAGACTAACTGCTTAAATCTCCGGTTCAATATTCAATTTTAATCTTCTGAAACGTCTTCCGTTTGACTTAACTGTTTATGAACATCACGTCCACCATACATAATTCGCACTACATATACCGTTTCAGTTTCATCATCTGTTTATAGAATACCAGATAATTATCCACTGGAAAGAATCGAAGTCCTCTGCTGTACCACGGTTCTTCCTCATAAAGCCGGTTTCTGTTCGGCATAGTATCCAGTTTCCCGTTTCATTTCTGCTTCAACTTCATCTGCTGAATACACTCTGCCAGCCTTAATGTCTTCCATGCCTTTCTCTATTTCTGCATTGAACTGTTCCTTTGTCAGAGAGCCATATGCAACAGGCTCCTCATAAGCTGGAAGTTTCATCTCAAAAGGAATTCCTCTCTGGAGTACAATCTGTCTCAGAAACATTCCTACTGCATTGGACATTGGAATACCAAGTCGATCAAGCACCTGTTCTGCCTGTTCTTTCACTTCAGGCTCAACACGTGCAAATACATTTGCTGTTCTTGCCATAGATATCGTCTCCTCTTTTTTCTTCATTATATTTCGTTTGATTGCAAATTGCAATCAGTTCCCTGATCAGCTTTCTACCTCGCTCCAGTTTTGTTTCTGTTGCTTTTCCTTCTTTTCCATCTAACAATTCATCAGCGGAAATCTCATAGGCTCCCACCCATCGAAAGCCTTCTTCGTCTCCCAGTTTAAATGCCATTGTCTCCCTTGGTGGTGCAAGAGAACTTTCTTCATGAATCAATACCCTCGTGGTTGAATCTTTTCTTACCTTCCCGATGAAAATCAAGCTTCGCACCGCTGCCATAATATCAATAGAGCCGAGTCCTCGATAAGTACTCTGCGTCCCGGAAGATTTATTCAGATGTCCGATCAGCACAATGGCACATCCGGTCTTCTCGGCAATCATTCCCAGTTTTCGGAACACTGGACGTACTTCATTTGTCCGGTTCATATCTACATCTGCTCCAATAAATGCCTGCACCGGATCAATAATTACAAGTCTCACCTGATTCTGTCTGACTGCTTTTTCAATTCGATCATCGGATAAGGTTAATGCTTCTTCCGTATCATCAATTACCATACCGTTCCTGTGCCTGTTCGTTAAGATCTGCCAGATATTCATGTTGATATTCCCCTATTCTTCCATAGCATACTGTACAATCATTGGATCATCGTATTCTGCCCACATAGATTTATTTTCATCAAGTTTCTTGAGTTGCTCCATATCCTCATCAAATAACTTAAAATCAAAAATATCCAAATTTTGCTTCATACGATCTTTATGTATACTCTTAGGAATCACAACAATCCCCCTTTGCACATGATGGCGAAGTGCAATCTGTACAGGTTCTTTTCCATATTTTAGGGCAATTTCTTTTACAACAGGATGTTCTATTACTTCTTTCAGACGATGTTGTGCAAGCGGTCCCCATGCTTCATGCTGAATATTATATTTCTCCATCCATCCATGAAGTTCATACTGTTGCCAAAACATATGCGTTTCTACCTGATTAACCGCAGGTACAATTCGATTAAAGGTTGCAATATCTGCCATTCTCTCAGCACTGAAATTAGAAATACCTATTGCTTTAATTTTACCTTCTTCATACATATCCTCCAAGGCATGATATGCTCCGTAATAATCTGACAGGCATTGATGAATCAATACAAGATCAATGTAATCAGTTTTCAACTTCCTCATTGATTCTTCTACTGATGCTTTGGTTTTCTCGTATCCAAATTCTGTCACCCAGACCTTTGTTGTCAGAAAAATATCTTCTCGCTTTATGCCCAACTTTTGAATTGCATTCTGAATTCCTTCACCAACCTCTGTTTCATTATAATAAGCCTGTGCAGTATCAATTAAACGATAGCCACACTCTATTGCATCAAATACACATTGTGCTGTCTGCTCTGCTGGAATCTCAAATACTCCAAAACCAACCATTGGCATTTCTATACCATTATTCAATTTTACATATTCCATATATAGTTCGTCCTTTCATCAATATTTTTTATGAACGAACTTCTTTATATGGCTTCCCCTTTGAGAAGAAACGATTAAACATATCTTCAAAAGTCATAAAATTATTTCTCCTCCTTTACAAATACCGATTATTGCAGTTATTTTCTGACAGCAAAACGGAACAGATCTGGTCCCAGTATCTTGAGATTTAATTCATCAGCAACCTCTTCCAGCCTTTTCATTTCCGCTTCACTTAATTTTGTGTTTGCTGCAACTCCTAGCTGTTCTACCTGATATGGTTTACGGCAGCCACAGATTGGCACGATTCCCTTATTTGCCACAAATGAAATTGCGACTTGCGGAATCGTCATATCATGTCTATCCGCTACTTTCTTCATTAACACAAACAACCGGTTTAATTTCCTACGTTTTCTGCTGTAAATAGCTTTCATGATAGCAAACTTTTCATCTTTTTGCTTTGGACCGGTCAAGACTCCCTCCTCTAATACAGCCCATGCCCAAAACTGGACTCCATTTTCCTTGCACCAGGAAAGCAAGCCATTCTTTTCCCACTCACGATCAATAAGACTATAATGATTCTGGACTCCATACAAGGGAATCTCCGCCTTATCCAATATAGACTTGGCCATTTTGCATTCCTGCAGATTAAAGTTGGAGACACCGATATTTTCGATTTTTCCTTCCTGATAAAGCTCTATCAATTCTTCCATGTATTGGGGAATATCATTGGGCATATGAAGCCAGTACACCTCTATCTTTGTCCGGCCAAAATCCTTTAAATCCTTGTCCACCGACTCCCGTACCTGCCCTGGCTTAAATTTGGTAAATGGTGTATATTTTGACGATATTTTAATTTCATCCGGACAGCACATTCCGATTAGTTTTGGCCCTTTTCCAAAGCCATAATCTCTTGCTGAATCCACAAATAGAAGATTGGATTTTACAGCCACTTTCATGGCCACTTTCAAAGTATCCTTGTCTACCACACTACCTCGGATTATTTTCTCATATGCAGCGCTCCCCCAGGAGTTTGTTCCTATTACTGCTTTTGGATTGTTCAATTTCTGTCACCTCGCAAAATTCCGATTGCACCTCAAATCGTTTTCTTCATTCTATCACAGCATCATATTTTTATGCCATCAATTTTTCGAACCAAGTATCCATGACAATAATAAACTGGCTTGCCCCTTTCCACTCTTGCAGCATTTCATCCAGAGTTTTGTGTTTCTCATATTTCTGCACATAGGTAAGCAATCGATCAAGATATAATCATATCGGGATCGTATCGTATCAATGTATTCCTTCATGATCATTTCCCGGCTCATTACATTTCCCATCGTCACTTCCAAAGTTGACAATTTACAAATCTGCGTTTCTTTCCTTCCAGATATTTTTCCAAGTCAGGTGTTTTTCGTTTTTTCATGGCTTCCTCCTTGTTTCCAGAAATTTATTTGGCAGGTACGTGAAAGGATGTATTATCTGCATATCATCAAAATGAATAGTTGCTATGCCTGACAACAAAAAAAGGACACCTTCCATTGGTATTTCTACCAAAAGAGAAGTGTCCCTTTATACACCTTATTTTTGAAAAATGCTCCTCAAAAATAATCAATATTTTACTTGTAAACACATAAGTTAAACAGTTAAGAATCCATAGAGCTCCTTATTCTGTTTCCTTATAATCCATACATCATTATTTCAATCTATACAGCTCCAAGCCGTTTCATGTAGCTCCATGTCAATCCGTGGAACCACTTTTCCTGATTGGACGTCTATGACTACCAAACCGAACTCTTTTTTTGGATTAGTACAGCTTTGCACCTGCTGGAATATGGTCATCAACCATCAGAAGATGAAGTTTTTCTTCGCCCTCTTCCTCATGGATTGCACTGAGAAGCATTCCACAGGATTCAATTCCCATCATGGCTCTTGGCGGCAAGTTTGTGATAGCGATCAATGTTTTTCCAACCAGTTCTTCTGGCTCGTAATAAGCGTGAATACCGCTTAAAATCGTACGATCTGTGCCTGTTCCGTCATCCAGAGTGAACTGTAACAGCTTCTTGGATTTCTTAACTGCTTCACATGCTTTTACCTTTACAGCTCTGAAATCTGACTTGCTGAAAGTATCGAAATCAACCATTTCTTCAAATAATGGCTCAACTTTTACTTTGGAAAAATCAATCTTCTCAACTGGCTTTGTTTCCTGAGCTACATTATTTGCTTCATTTTTTGCAGAACTTTGTGATTTCATCGTCGGGAGTGCTGCCTGTTTCAGCGTGCTATCCCCTCTTATGCCCTGTTATCAAGTAGTATCAGCTTTCGTTTAGCAGTATCTACAGGCAATGTACAGTAGCCCGTAAAGCATATCCGCTGTGCAAATGCTGTACTCTGGAATTCTTGCTGTACCTGAGCAAAAGACCACCGGACTCTTTCCTAAGTTCTCACCCGAATACTCCCTGAACTCTCCCGTCTGACACATGCGCTGCAAGCACCGCAGACTCGAATTTTCCCGCTCAGAAAACATCCAGATTTGCCGATAAGTTGTCTAATGCTTCTTTCTTTTTCGCCTGAGTCACCTCCGCATAGATATCCATCGTGGTCTCAATGCTGGCGTGCCCCATGATCGATTGAATGACCTTTATGTTCGTTTCATTTTCACAGAAACGTGTACAGAAAGTATGTCTCATGTGATGGCAGGAAAAATGAGGAATGATCACAGGATCACGATGCTCATTCTTTGCCTTCAAAATTTCCTCTGCGTTGTGCGCTTCGTAAATTCTCTTGATGGCTCTGTTGATTGCCTGCGGATTATGAATGGTACCAAAGCGGTTGGTAAAAATAAAGCCTGTCATCCCATCCACCACTGCCGTAGAAAATCCATCTTCCATCTGCCGATCATATTCTTCTTGCAGAACCTCATATACCTGGTTCATCATCGGAAGAATCCGAATGCCCGCATCCGTCTTCGGCAATGATACCTTAAACTCACATTTATAGGTATCATCCCGTCTTGGATAGTAGGTCATCTGATGGTTGATGTTAATGGTACGTTCCTTTAGATCCACGTCTTCCCAACGAAGTCCCACCAACTCACCGATTCTACATCCTGTTCCCAGAAGTACCGTAAAGAACGGATACCATCCCACAAACACCGGACTCTGAGCAATGTAATTCATGAACGCTCTTTGCTGTTCCAATGTCAGGGCATGTCGGATTCCCTTCTTGTTGCCGGTTTTCTTCTTCAGTTCAGCCATCACGCCATCGGACGGATTGTTTCTGATAATGCCGTCCCGCACAGCCAGCTGAAATGTCGGATGCAAAATGGTATGAACCGTGTCCAGCGTGTTGATCTGCAACCCTTTGTTGTTCAAAAGGTCGTAGTAGAATCGAAGCACGTCTGAGTATCTCACCTTACCAATCTTTTTCTTGCCAAATCCGTCTCTTACGAAACGGTCATACATATAATGGTAATTTGATCTGGTAGAACTTCTCAGCTCAGACTTTGTGGAAATGTACCTGTCGAATACGAAATTAACGTCCGCACTTCCTGCTGCATACACATCCAGACCATCTAACTGATCCCTTAACATCTTCTCTTCTCGATCACGCAGTTTCTTCAGATCCTTGGAATAGATATAATGCCTCTTCCCAGATGGATCCGTGTATCCATACACATACTTGCCGTCACTTGCTCTCTGGAATTCTCCCTTCCGCAGTACCCTGCCTTTTTTATCTTTTCTTGATGCCATTGTAAATCTCCTTTCAAAATAGCAGAAAAGAGATTTGCACTTACTTTCGTTTCCGGGATTCCTTCCTGTAAAGCAACTCTATGCCGTCTTTCATAGCTTCGGTCATCGTCTTGTTGGCAGATTCAGCATAAGTCTTCAGCTTCTGGTACTCCTTCTCCGTAAATCGAACCGATACCTTATGTATCATCGGCTCTTCCAATTTTGGTCTTCCCATCTGTGCCATCGGCCTTGCCTCCTCTCTCAACACAACCTCATTATGCTAAGTGACGGACAAATAGTCAATGCCTAATTGAAAAAATAAGCGCAAATCATTCCCTGTTATTCCGTGATATGAAATGTTTCCAAGTATTCCTCGAAGATGTCGCAATTTACCAAAACTAGCTTATTCAGCTTGTAAATAGCTCCGGCATCTCTGGCCATATCCTCGAACTTAGACTGACACATGGAGTACAGCTCTGCGCCCTCCTTGTATCTGACAAATCTCTTACGGTCCACTTTTTTCTTCTGCATAGTAGTATGCCTCCTTCATTTTTATTGAAGCGTCTGCTTCTACTACACTGGAAAAATTGCAACCCTTGAATACTCGGTGATGATTTACGCTGTCGGATGGTGCTGATTGTTACCTGTTTCGTTCAGAATAGCTTACCCATACCTCTCGCTACACCGCCTGTCTGCCTCTCACCGAATTCCTACCGAATTAGGCAACAAAAAAAGGACCTCCTAAGAGATCCCAACATCAACCATCATTTTCAATGAATCAAACGTTCCTATAAATTATTGACAGGCACTTATCTGACTCCCCGCAGGAAATATCCGCCTTCTCTGCAAAACCTGCCTG
>CAVBPN010000179.1:0-6184 GCA_963597235.1 bacterium | reverse complement strand
GTTATAATTATAACGAGGACAGCTAAAGATTTTTTTAGGTGTAAAATGTTCAGGAGGAATAAAAATGAGTACAAAAGCAGAACAGGCAATCGCATTTCATGATAAAGGCTATAACTGCGCACAGGCAGTCGCATGTTCATTCTGTAAAGAGTTTGGAGTTGACGAGGAGGAAATGTTCCGCATCGCAGAAGGCTTCGGACTTGGCATGGGAATGATGGAAGTATGTGGAGCACTTTCCGGAATGATGATGATCATTGGTCTGGAAAACAGTGTTGGTGATCTGGAAAAGGGAAGAGCAACAAAAGGAGATACTTACAGAAAAGTAAAAGAATATGTAAAGAAATTTCAGGAACAGAACGGCTCCTATCTCTGTCGTGAACTGAAAGGGGTAGAGACCGGAAAAGTTCTCAGGAGCTGCCCGGACTGTATCCGCGATGCAGTGGCACTGACGGAGGGATATCTGGCTGCGCAGAAAGATAAATAAAATAACAGATGGATAATAGAAAATAAAACTCGCCGTAACAGAAATTTCTGTTGCGGCGAATTCTTTTATAATAATTATTGAAATGAATATTTATTCAGCTACTTTGACAAACTGGCTGTTGTACAGATTCTGATAAAATCCGCCTTTTGTCATCAGTTCATCATGAGTACCCTGCTCAATGATGCTTCCGTCTTTCATGACAAGAATTTCATCTGCATTTCGAATTGTAGAAAGACGATGAGCAACAATAAAGCTGGTACGTCCTTCCATAAGACGGTCAAATGCTTCCTGAACCATCAGCTCGGTTCTGGTATCAATACTGGAGGTCGCTTCGTCCAGAATCAGCATCGGAGGCAGGCAGAGCATAACACGAGTGATGCAGAGAAGCTGCTTTTCACCCTGGCTCAGGCTGTCTTCCTTTAAGTGGAAGACGACGGATGAATTCCCAGCTGTGGGAACGTTTTGCTGCCTCGATGATCTCTTCATCGGTAGCGTCCGGTTTTCCGATATTGATGTTGTCACGGACCGTTCCGTTTTTAATCCAGGTGTCCTGAAGGACCATACCAAAACTGCTGCGCAGAGAATGACGGGAAATCTCATTGATCGGGTGTCCGTCCACAGAGATCGTACCGCCAGTTACATCATAAAAACGCATCAGCAGATTGATGAATGTGGTCTTTCCGCATCCGGTCGGGCCGACGATCGCGATACGCTTACCCGGCTCTGCATGTAGATTAAAGTTTTCGATAAGTTTTTTATCCGGAATATAACGGAAACTTACATTATCGATATCAACCTCGCCTTTGACATCAGAAATGGTTTCTTTCGGATCAGCACTTTCCGGAGTCTCTTCCAGAAGTGCAAAGATTCTGGCAGCACATGCAAGCGCATTCTGAAGCTCGGTGATAACGGAGCTGATGTCATTGAATGGTTTCATGTACTGGTTTGCATAAGCAAGCAGTACGGACAGACCACCAACGGTGAGTGCACCGCCAGGAATCATAAATGCACCTGCCAGAGCAACACCCGCATAAATGACATTGTTGACAAAACGGGTGGAAGGATTGGTCAGACTGCTGTAAAAGACCGCTTTCTGACTGCATTCTTTTAATTCTTCGTTAATCTCGGCAAAACGTGCAGAAGACTTATCTTCGTATCCAAAAGCCTGTACGATCTTCTGATTTCCGATCATTTCTTCGATGAGTGCTGTCTGACGGCCACGTGTATCACTCTGTTTCCGGAACATATGGAAAGAGCGTGAGGAAATGAACTTTGCAACAAAGAAGCTTACCGGGGTCAGTACAATGACCATCAGGGTGATCCAGAGGTTCTTGGAGAACATGAAGATCAGAGTTCCGATGATCGTAACGATTCCGGAGAAGAGCTGGGTAAATCCAAGCAGAAGGCCATCTGAGAGGATATCGGTATCAGCAATGATGCGGCTGATGATATCACCGGTGCTGTGGCTGTCCAGATAGGAGAGCGGAAGTACCTGAATATGACGGATCGCTTTTGTACGGATGTCCTGTACGGTACGGAAGGTCATACGGTTGTTGATGATATTCATGATCCAGGTAGCTGCACTGGAAACAATGACCATTACCAGAATCCTGGTGAGATAATACCACATCATACTGAAGTTTACTTCATGTTCTGCGATGACCTGATCAATCGCATTACCGAACAGTACCGGCACATATAACTGCAGGATGACAGATACAGCTGCCAGAATGATGCTTAATATCAGGAGAAAACGGTATTTACCGATGAAACAGAGTACTTTCCAGAGTGTTTTCATACTGGATGCGTTTGTCGGCTGTTTATTCTGTTTACTCATAAGGTCACCTCCGAAGTACTACCGGATACGGCTGTATTTAAAGCATTATATTTTGCGCGTTCTTCCGGGAACTGAGAGAAATAGATCTCACGATACGTATCGCAGGTATGGATCAGATCATCATGGATGCCTTTTCCGACAAGTTCACCATCATCAAGAACAAGGATCAGATCTGCCTGACGGATGCTTGCGGCACGCTGGGATACCAGGAAGGTGGTAACATTTCCACTGAGCTGATGCAGAGACTTACGAAGTGAGGCATCTGTTGCGAAGTCCAGTGCACTGGCGCTGTCGTCCAGAATCAAGAATTCCGGTTTTTTTATAACGGCACGTGCAATGGTAAGACGCTGACGCTGACCACCGGAAAGATTACGTCCATTCTGTTCCAGTTTAAATTCAAGCTGTCCATCTTTGCCTTCGACAATTTCTCGGGCCTGAGCAGTGGTGAGTGCATCCCAGATTTCTTCGTCAGTAGCATTTTCGCGGCCCCATTTCATATTCTCGCGGATAGAGCCTTTAAAAAGTGCAGCACGCTGTGGGACAACACCGACTTTTTCGCGCAGATCATGCTGACTGTAACTCTGGATATTCTGTCCGTCCATCTGTACAGTTCCGCTGGTTGCGTCATAAAAACGTGCGATCAGATTGACCAGAGTAGACTTACCACTTCCGGTACCGCCAATGATGCCGACAGTCTGTCCTTTTTTTACAGAAAAGCTGATATTGGAAAGACTTGGTGCGCTGCTTCCTGCATAAGTAAATGTCACATCGTTAAATTCCATGGCATTTTCACTGGAAACTGATGTAGAAGCAGTGGTATCCGGATAATCCATGGATGTTTTTACTTTGAGGATATCGGCAACACGGTTTGCACATGCGGCAGATTTATTCAGGGTAATGATAAGTGATGCAAGTTTGATCAGTTCGACGATCATCTGAGCCATGTAGTTATAAAGGGCAACAACCTGTCCCTGCTGCATGTTACCTAAGTTTACCTGAAGACCTGCATTGTTGATCAGGATGACAGTTGCAATATTGATAAGTACATATGTCACCGGATTGAGAAGAGCAGAAAGCTTTCCTACGAATTCGTTTAATCTGGTGAGCTGAGCGTTACTCTCATCAAATTCACGTACGGCTTCTTTTTCGCGGCAGAAAGCACGGATGACACGTACGCCGGTCAGATTTTCTCTGGTGAGACCTGTAACAGCATCCAGTCGGGCCTGCACTTTTCCGAAAAGCGGAATGCTGAGATACATGATCACAAATACCACAAGGAAAAGTACCGGAATGGCAACGACGAAGATCAGGGCACATCGTGTATTAATGGTGAATGCCATGACCATGGAGCCTAACACAATAAAAGGGCTTCGAAGAAGAAGTCTCAGTCCCATGTTGACACCATTCTGTACCTGGTTGATATCGTCGGTGAGACGTGTGATCAGAGTGTCGGTTCCAAGAGTATCGAGTTCTGTGTAGGAAAGTTTCTGGATATGGTCATAAACTGCCTGTCTTAATTTCGTGGCAAATCCTACGCTTGCTTTTGCTGCAAAAAACTGGGCGATAATGCTGACGGTAAGTCCGGCGGCAGCCATGAGTACCAGAATAAAGAACCGTTCGATAATATACAGACGGTCATTTCCGGCAATACCCACATCAATGATCTGGGCGATGACTACCGGAACAAGCAGGTCAAACACAACTTCCAGAAATTTGAAGAAAGGTGCAAGAATGCTTTCTTTCTTGTAACTTTTCAGATAGATTGCGAGAGATTGCATTTTTGTTTCCTCCGTTTTTTATTATTGTGCTGCTGTTTTGGTAACAGCAACAGATTGACATTCCCTATTATAGTCCTGTATCATAAGGGTTGCAATGAATATTTATGAACACCAGAGTTTAAAATTATTATAAGTAAAAGGAAGATAATCTATGAGAAGAGAAGTGACACTGGAAGAAATTTCAGATGGAAGATTATATGATGCAAACGATATGGTAAAAGCAGACTGTCAGGACTGTAAAGGCTGCTTTGACTGCTGTACAGGGATGGGAGATTCTGTACTGCTGGATCCGTACGATGTCTGTCGATTGAGCAGAGGAATTGGAAAATCTCCTGAAGAATTAATTGGAACTGTACTGGAACTGGGAATTTCCGATGGAAATATCCTGCCACATCTGGCAATGCGTGGAGCTGAGGAAAAATGTGGCTTTCTGAACGGAGAGGGAAGATGTTCCATTCATGCGATCCGTCCCGGATTCTGCCGCCTTTTTCCACTTGGGAGATATTATACAGAAGATGGATTTAAATATATTATCCAGATCCATGAATGTGCGAAGAAAAACCGTTCTAAAATTAAAGTGAAGAAGTGGATCGACACTCCTGATCTGAAGCAGTATGAAAAATTTGTCTGGGACTGGCATCAGTTTCTTCTGGATGTGCAGGAAGTTTTCTATCAGACAGAGGATGCAGACCTTATCAAAAATCTGAACATGTATGTACTCAGCCGTTTTTATACAAAGCCATATGAAGAAAACAGAGATTTTTATGAGCAATTTTATAAACGACTTGAAGAAGCAAAAAAACTTCTGAGCCTTGGGGTGTGACCAGGACTCAGAAGCTTTTATAGTAATTATTTTTTAACTGTTACTTCTGGAAAGCAATTCATCAAGAAGCTGATGGATCGTTTTATTCAGTACAGGATGTCTGTAGTACGGAGCGATTTCATTCATTGGTTTTAATACAAAATCACGGTTTTCCATATCGATATGCGGGATATGAAGATCCGGAGTATCAATGATCTCATTATCATAGAACAGGATATCCAGATCAAGTGTACGTGGTCCCCAGTGAATGAGACGTTCTCTGTTGGCGGCTGTTTCCAGTTCGTGGAGACGGTCAAGAAGTTCTTCCGGCGTAAGCAGGGTGCGGAGTTTCAGAACTCCATTCAGAAATTCGTCCTGTTCTACACCGCCGTAAGGCTCTGTAACTAAATATTCGGATACAGCTTCCACTTCACAGGATGGCGTATCGCGGAGCCCCTGGATGCCATCATCCAGGAATTTCTTTTTATCGCCAAGGTTGGAACCAAAGGCAACATACGCAGTATGCCATCCGCGGGTGATCTCTACGGCGACAGTGTCCAGTGGAAGACCAACCGGAGCCCATGGCTTTTCTATGCGAAGAGTGATCTTTTTTAATAAAGGCAGTTCTTCGAGGAGCATCTGGCAGAGATTTTCTGCGAGTGCTTCCAAAAGTTTATAAGTATGTTCTTTAGCAAATTTTGTGATCATATGGCTGACTTCACCATAATGGATGGAAACAGTCAACTCATCAGTCAGTCCGGCCTTGCGTGTGTCCGTATAAAGTGTTGCAGAGACAACGAACTTCTGGCCAAGTACATTTTCTTCCGGGAAAACCCCGTGGTTTGCAAAAATCTCAAGGTTTTTGATCTCAATCTTATCCATTATTTAATATTCCTTCCAAGAATCGCTTCTGTCATAAGTACGGCACGTTTGTTTTCTTTGATATCGTGTACGCGGACAAAAGCACAGCCTTTCATAACACCGATAACAGAAGTGGCAACAGTACCTTCTACACGTTGGTCAACAGGAAGATCCAGTGCAAGGCCGATCATGGATTTACGGGAAGTTCCAAGAAGAACCGGGAATCCAAGGTGCTGGAAAAGTTCCAGATGATTCATGGTCTCCAGATTCATTTCATATGTTTTTCCAAATCCAACACCTGGGTCCAGAATGATGCGCTCATCTTTGATTCCGGCTTTTCTGGCGATATTGACACATTCCTGTGTTTCGGCAAGCATATCGATCAGGAAATTATTGTATTCTGTATTGGCTTTGTTATGCAT
>CAVBPN010000178.1:9681-11325 GCA_963597235.1 bacterium | reverse complement strand
ATTTCCAGATTTTTGTACGAGTTATTTATAATTGATTTTAAACACCTGTCCAAATATAATTCCATATTATAAACCGGAACAATAACAGAATTTTTCTTCTCATACATTACTTTTGCCACCGCCTCTTTTTATGAAAATAGTTATATAACCCTTCGGGCACAAGTCCAATCATAATACTTTTACCAAATTCAAAAATTAAATATGGATAATATTTAATCGGCATATGAATCATTCGAAATCCACTATATTGAACATAAACAGCTCGCAATCTGGAAGACATGGTTCGCCTTTTTAATGCGTTCCGATCATCTCGCATTTTATATAACGGTTCCTGAAGGTTATACCCTCTATATCCCTTCGCATAAAGTTTATACCACAGATTGCAGTCTTCATATCGCAACAATCTCCTATCTACTGTGTACCCTCCCACACTTTCATATGCTTCTTTTCGAATCATACATGGCGCATGGCAGTGAAAGGGGGGATGAAAAACAAAATCCTTAAGTTGAGGTATCTCAATAGCCTTTCCTTTTCCCCAATCACCATTTTCATCAAAATAAATCATTGGAGTACTGACAATTGCATATTCTTCATGTTCATCTAAAAATTTCACTTCTGTTTCCAGTCTGTTTGGCAGGGAAATATCATCGCCATCCATACGTGCAATATATTTTCCACATGCTATTTTCAAGCATCTATTCAAAGTATAATTAAGACCTTTATTAGATTCATTTTTTATTATTTTTATCTTATCCGGGTATTTTCGTGCAAATTCTGTTGCTACTATTAATGTTTCATCTGTAGACCCATCATCACACATAATCAGTTCCCAATCCGTATAAGACTGCTCAAGAATAGACTCCACAGCCTCAGATAATGTATCTGCACAATTATAAATTCCAATAATAATTGATACTTTTGTTCCCATCTAATAAATTTTCACCATTTTCTTATAAAATTCATAATATAAAGTAATGCTATAAGGCTTAATGATAATTGATACTTCGTACAGATAAAGAAAACTCTCCACTGAAATGGAAAATATTCCATTTCTAACTGTTTCAATGAATCTTTATAATATGAGATTTTTAAAATTGATCGTAACTCTTTTAATTTTTGTACATTACTCATTCGCTCATCTTCAACTAAATTTAAGCCCAGACCAATCAATCCAAGACATATCCTATTTCTCAATGCATCATAATAAATTGTAGTTCTCCCTTGCTCTAACAACATTTTATAAATCCGACTGTATAATTCTTTCCATTGAAGTACTTTTTCTTTTTTATACAAATGCGTAAAAGATTTTGCATCTTCTTTTCTATAATGATATAAGCTCTGTGGAATATATAAAACAAACTTCGCTCTTAGACATAGACTTATATTAAAATATGTATCCTCGGTTCCAATAATCTTTGTATCGATAAACTGCAGATCTTGCAGTAATTCTCGTTTATATAATTTCCCCCAAACAGTTATCATAGAATCCAAAGTTTGTGGAGAATTCAATTCCTTCCCAACCGGACCAATCATTCTTCGCCAAAGATCATCTATTTCTTTTCCACTCCACTCAACTGTTTTCATTCCCATAAAGTAATTATCTTTTGAAGAATTTGAATATTCCCGTTTATATGGCCACATTAC
>CAVBPN010000178.1:7644-9671 GCA_963597235.1 bacterium | reverse complement strand
CATTACAATATCCGAATTATGTTCCTTCAATTCACGTAATGCAATTTGGCAAGTATTTAATTCAATCCAGTCATCGCTGTCTACGAACATTATGTACCTTCCACTTGCCAATTCTAATGCCCTGTTTCTTGCAGCAGATATTCCTTTGTTCTCCTGAAAAATTATTTTTACTCTACTATCTTTTTCCAGATACTTTTCTAATATTTTTTGAGATTGATCTGTGCTTCCATCATTAATCACAATAATTTCTATATTTTTATATGTCTGATCGACCAGACTTTGCATACATTGTTTTAAATATTTTTCAGTGTTGTATACTGGCACAATAATGCTAATCAGTTCTTCATTTCTATTCTTTATCTCCACTCACACCAATCCCCACGCAAAATGCATCTGATAATAAAAGAATCCACAATACGCCACCACCGCTGCAACCGTAACCAGTCTTGCCGACTTCCTCATAAAGATATGTTCAATCTCCCACGGCAGTAAAATATAACTGTATAAGGACACATAAATTGGCAGTCTTCCGATAAAAATACCGCTTGTTACCATTGATACAAGATAAATCCCGGAACTTATGATTGACATATTCGTGCACAGATTAATGACCGGATCATTTGCCTCTTGTATGTGTTTTAGTCCTATGAATGACAGGATTGCAGGTATCGAATAGATCAGAACACGCACTGGATTCGTTCCGTCATCGTTCCAGCTTGTCCAGTCATTAACCATGTTCGCATACTGTGTTTCCTGCATGGCATTATCAAGTAAACTGGTAAATTTTCCAACATACAGAATTGCTGCCAATACAAGAATCAAAAATAAAATCGTTCTACTGTTCCATGGCTTTCCCTGTGCTATAAACATTAAAGGAATCATCAGCAAAGCCGACTGATGCATGGTTGATGCAAGTATGATCAGAAGGATTGTCGGAATATATTTTTTCTTCAGCATAAATGGAGTTGCCAGTAAAGCAATCGTTACTGCCAGAAACTGCCTGACTCCATTCTGAGCCCATGACATATAGTCTGTTGACGCAATAAACAGAAAAAAACTAAACCAGTAAAATGAAGAATATTTTCTGTACAGACATACAATAACCAGTATCTGAAATCCTGCAAGCACCAGGAAGCAACCAATATCATTTATACGAAAAAAACTTTTTAATACTGCTACTAAGCCATAAAATCCTTTATCTTTCGTAATTGTATCCAGATAATCTGACAGTTCTGGAAAGCTGGAAGGTGCTTCTGTAAATGCCTCTCGATACGCCCCTGTATCTCCGAAGACATCGCTTCTGTACCCGGCCCAGACAATATACGGCACTGCCATCAATACAGCGGGTACAATTCCCCATCTTGTCTCTACTTTTCCGCATACCGTTTCGCGATGTTTTGGAAAATATGCTGCAAGTACAATTCCACCTGTGAACAGCCAGATCAGCAGCCACCAGTAATTTGTCAGTGTCATAGTCTTCCTCTTTCCTGTTTCAATATACTATCTACAAGAACCTTAATTGTTTCTTCCACTACCTGATTTTTGTCGAATTCTCTTTCCATTTTTTCGCGTCCGGCTTTCCCGATCGACTCTCGTTTAGTTCTGGAAAGTTCAGTAAACCGTTTCATTGCTTTGTATAAACTGTCGGTGCTTTTCACTTTGCAGAGCATCCCGCTTTTTCCATCATCGACAGCCTCCCTGCAGCCCGAAATATCACTTGTGATAACCGCTCTTCCAGTTGCAGCCGCTTCGAGAAGGACATTGCTCATACCCTCATGGTAACTGGGGAGTACCACACAGTCTGCCTGTGCATAAAATGGCTTCGGATCCTGCTGAAATCCATAAAATTTCACAATTCCTTCTTTTTGAAGATGCTCTACTTTTTTCTTATATTCATCCTCAAAAAAGCCAACCAGATCAAGCACAAACTCGCAGTCATCTCTTCTGAGTCGTTCTACTGCTCCAAACAGTTCATCCATTCCTTTTTCTTTCATGATTCTTCCCAGATACAGGAAATGAATTTTTTC
>CAVBPN010000178.1:4746-7634 GCA_963597235.1 bacterium | reverse complement strand
ACACTTTTTCTATTTTTCGAAAAGCAGTCCGATACATTACTGTAACCATATCTGAGAGCAGCGGTCTCTGGAAAGCAGTTCCAAGTCCCTGCACATTTGCATAAAATGGAATTCCCATCTTTCCGCAAAGATATCCTGCATAGATATTCGGTTTAATCGAATAAGTGATTACCAGATCCGGCTTTTCTCTCTTTAAAATCTTTTTATATGTACGGAGCAATTTCAAATCCGTAAGAGGATTTATACTTCTTCGATCCACCGCTGTTTCAATACAACGTACTCCCAGTTTCTGCAGATCATCCTCGTGTCCGACAAATGGTGTGCTGATCACAACTTCGTAATCTTTCATCAGTCTCTGAATCAGTTCTTTTCGAAATCGATATAACATGTACGAATGATTTGTCACGATTAGCAGTTTCTTTTTATTATATTTCTGCCCCGCCATTGCTCCGGTGCCGCCTTCGACCACGCCTTCGCTTTTCAACACAGAATTGATCGTTCCGAGTATACATCGAACATCCATTAAGGGATTCATATGCTCCACATAATATCCATCCAGTCTGGCTTTTTCTTCTATCTCCAGCTCATCCCTGCCATGGATCTGTGCCCACCCGGTCAGTCCCGGTCGGACATCATTGGTGCCATATTTGTCTCTTTCTTCCAGAAGATCATATTGATTCCACAGAGCCGGTCTGGGTCCGACCACTGCCATATCTCCCTGAAAAATATTCAGAAGCTGTGGAAGTTCATCCAGGCTGGTCTTACGAAGCCACCGGCCAGTTCTGGTCAGATACTGTTCCGGGTTTGCCAGCAGATGCGTCGGCGTATCATGCGGTGTATCTGTCCGCATGCTTCGGAATTTATAGAGCATAAAATGACTCTTGTTGATGCCTACCCTCTTCTGCTTAAAGAACACCGGGGCAGTGATTCCATCCTCTGCTTTGATTGCTATTGCAATTCCTGCAAATACCGGTGAGAGTATCACCAGACCTACTCCTGACAGAATCTTATCGGTCGCTTTTTTCAGTTTTATATAGCTTTCTGAAGGTTTTCGCATTGCTGATTTTCCTCTGCCTTTATGTGATATGTAGATACAATACTCTGCATCAGCAGACGCATGTCGTCCGTCTCGTTTTCCGCTGCTTCTTTCATAACCTGAAGTGCATAATAAAGTCTGTCCTCATCCACATCGATCGGATGACCAATATGAATCAGCTTGTTTGGCGTCTCTGTCATTCCCTCTTCGTCCATGAGAAGTTCTTCGTAAAGTTTCTCTCCCGGACGAAGACCTGTAAATTCAATCGCAATATCTTTCTCCGGGACATAGCCGGAAAGGCGAATCATATTTTGGGCAAGGTCCAGGATTTTCACCGGTTCTCCCATATCCAGAACGAAGATCTCGCCGCCTCTGGCATAAACACCTGCCTGAAGGACAAGAGAAACAGCTTCAGATATCGTCATAAAATAACGGATGATCTCCGGATCCGTAACAGTCACCGGACCACCTGCTGCAATCTGCTTCTTAAAGAGCGGAATGACGCTTCCGTTGCTTCCCAGCACATTTCCGAAACGGACAGCTACAAAATCTGTCTGCGAATGTCTGTTAAAGCTCTGGATGATCATCTCGCATACTCTCTTGGATGCTCCCATGATGTTTGTTGGGTTGACTGCTTTGTCAGTAGAAATCTGAACAAACTTCTTTACATTCCAGCGGTCTGCCGCCAGTACCAGATTATAGGTTCCAAGAACATTATTCTTGATCGCCTCATTCGGGCTTGCCTCCATCAGCGGTACATGTTTGTGTGCCGCCGCATGATAAATGATATCCGGACGGTATTGGCCAAAGATCGTCTCCACACGTTTTTCATCTCGGATAGAGCCGATCAGCACTGTCAGTTTCAGCTCCGGATATCTCATTTTGAGTTCCTGCTGAATGTCATAGGCATTATTCTCATATATATCAAATATGATCAGATGCTCTGGCTTATGTGCGGCGATCTGTCGGCAAAGTTCGCTTCCGATCGAGCCGCCGCCCCCTGTTACGAGTATTTTTTTGCCGGAAACATAGTCCATGATCTCATCCATATTGACATTGATCTCTTCTCTGCCCAGAAGATCCTCTATATTTACCGGACGAAGCTTGCTGACATTCACATCTCCATTCACCAGCTGATACATGCCCGGAAGAATTTTCAGCTCACACCCAGTATCTTTGCAGATATCCAGGATTGGACGAAGCTTTCTGCTTCCCGCTGACGGAATGGCTATAATGATCTGCTCGATTCCATAATGTTCTACATTTCTTTTTATTGCATTACGGTCTCCTACTACACGGATCCCAAGAATGTATCTTCCGACTTTGCGTCTGTTGTCATCAATAACACAACAGACTTTCTGATCGAGATAACGACTGTTCTGAATCTCCTGGATCAGTGTCCTTCCTGCTTCACCCGCACCGATCAACATGATCTTCTTTTTCTTTTTTATTGAATAATGCTGATGTTTCCGGTAACGCAGACGTACCAGTCGATAGAGAAACCTGCTTCCTCCAACCAGTGCGATCAGATAAAATGTCCGTATCACATAGTAGCTTCTCGGAAGATGCTTTCCAACTCCCACAACGATCGCAAGCTCACAGAGTGAAGAAAAAACAATCGCCCCTATGATCTTGAAGGTCTCTTCCAGTCCTGCATATTCCCACAGGCTGCTGTATATACGAAATACAGCAAAAACGATCAGCGTTGTAAGAATCATCAGTGTGCCATAATCAATAAGAACACTGACGAATTCTTCCGGTATCTGTCTGATATCAAATTCAAATCTGGTGGCAAGTGCCATCAGTGAGGAAAGAATAATTAAAATGATATCCAGAATGATCAGACAGACTC
>CAVBPN010000178.1:1619-4736 GCA_963597235.1 bacterium | reverse complement strand
AGCAATAACTGATAGTTTATTTTTTTTCTGTTAATCATCTTTTTTCATATCCTTCTTAATCTGTTTTCATGTCTCTTATTTTTCTGTTTCAGTTACTTTTGTACTCCTCCTTCTGGATTCCTGCTTTTCACCATATCCATAACCTTTCTTTCCGTAGAGGCCATAATGACCATAACCATATCCGTAGCCATAACCGTATCCATAGCCGTAACCATATCCATAACCATAACCGGTGATTCCCATCTCTGTACAGTTCAGTACATAACCGATCAGATCTACACCAGTATCTGCAATATTTTCCACACCGTTTAAAATTCTGTCTATACGTGCAAAGTCCTGGCGGACTACCATAACTGCACCGTCTGTCATACGTGCAATTGCCGATGCATCCGAAAGCATACCGCATGGCGGCGTATCTACGATAACGTAGTCATAATTTTTTCGCAATACTCTTAACAGCCGTTCCAGATATCCGTTTCCGATCAGTTCTGTCGGATTTTTTACTGTTTCTTTTCCTGGCAGAATATCCAGTTCATACTCACCGTAGCGGAGCATAACGGATTTGAGATCTGCTTTTTTATTCAGGACATCTGCAATTCCATGTTCTTTTGTCTGAATCCCCATAGATGCTGCGACAGACGGATGTCGGAGATTCCCGTCGAGCAAAATGACTCTTTTACCTTTTTTTGCAAGAGAGATTGCAAGATTTACTGCAACCGTTGTTTTTCCTTCATCAGATGCAGCACTGGTCACGATCAGGCTTTTGATCTCATCTTCCTCTGAATTCTTTGCTACTCGTGTGCGGATCGTCCGGAAGCTTTCTCTGAGAACTGTCGTATTTCCTTTGCCGTCAAGAAGCACTGTTTTTTTGCTTTTTCTTCTTTTTCCATGTGACTTTGGCACACTTCCCAGATAGGAAATGCTCAGATAGTTTTTCAGGTCTTCTTCTCTTCGTACCGTTTTTCTTGTTGAAGCATATATGAACAGAAGAAAAACACTGGCCGCCGCACCTGCCGCCACTCCCCTTGCAACTGCTCTGTGAAAGTTCTGCGGATTCTGTGGTTCTTCCGGAATACCGCTCTCATCCATCAGTGTCAGCTGGGTATCTCCTATGATGTATTCTGCAACCTGCGGATAATATTTGATAACTGCCTGCAGTACATCATATGCTGTCTGTGCCTCTGATGCAGTTACATTGATCGTAAAGATTGATGTATCCTGAATTGCTTCCGCTGAGATACTCGCCGGTACGGAATCAACGTCAAGGCTTTCTGCCACAATATCTGAAAGAGCGCCGCTTGTCAGAATATATGGAAATGTCTTGCTTAGCTGTCCGGCTGTTGTCTCGTCTGAATAACTCTGGTTGTATCCATATGCTGTCTTAGTTTCTACCACAAAAGAAGAATATGCCTGATATACCGGGGTATAATTTGTTTTTTCTCTCATATACATAAAAGCCCCGCAGGCTGCCATAAGCAGAAAACATATCAGGAAAAACTTCTTAAATCCTCGCCACATATCATCCAGAATCGTAGTAAAATACAGGATTCCGGAATCCATTTCTGTATTACGCCCGTTTCCCATAATGTCCTCCATATCCATAATGCCCGGTTCCTGCCATATTCTGTGATGTCGCACCATTCAGAATGCATCCAAGCACTTTTCCTTTGGTATTATTCAGGATATCGATCGCATCATTAATATCCTTCGTCAGTACCGTGTCCTGTCTTACTACCAGTACAGAAGCATCTGTCATCTGTGCAAGTTCCTCGGTATCTGCCACGAGAGCCAGCGGTGAAGTATCTATGACTACATAGTCCATCTTTGCACGGCAGAATGCGATGATCTGCTTAAGTGTTGTACTTTTCAGCAAATTCTCAATTGAATTGGAAGAAGTTTTATTCAGGATCATATACAGACCAGAATCGTCCCAATTGCGAATGATCTTCTCTGTACTTGCATGATTGATCAATACATCTCCAAGGTCTGTCTCTTCATTATCACGAACATTAAAGATTTTGTACTGTGCCGGTTTACGGAAATCGCAATCTATCAGCATGACCCTGCTTCCACTCTGTGCAAGTGACAGAGCCAGGTTGGCTGCAACTGTAGATTTTCCTTCGTTTTCCATCACGCTTGTGACAAGAAGAACCTTTGCATCTTCTTTATCCATGTAGCTTCTCACTCTGGATGCCGCCATCCTGTTGGATTCCACATAATCAAAGCTTCGAAGCGGATTCTGCACCAGCATGGACTGATACCCTTTCTTGCGGTTCAGAGAAAGTGCTTTTGATTTTTTCTCATAGGCGATCGTTCCAAGCAGACGGGTATCCAGTTTTGCAGTGACTTCACCAGGGTTTTTAATCGTATCACGTATGTAGGAAATTCCTGCCAGCAGTACGATCAGACATCCTGCTGCCACAAAAAATACTTTCATTGCGGTCCGTTTTTCATCCAGTGGATTGATTGGCGACATGGCAACAGACGGCTGCTGTATCGTTTCAATAATGACATTTTTGATCGCGTAATCGGAAACTGTATTATAATTTTCCATGACAGACTGTAACACACGGTAGGATTCTGCCGCTGTTCCTGCCTTGACAGAGAGTGTGATCAGATTGGTCTCCGGTACAAGATCTACGGATGTTTCTACGTTCAGGCTGTTCATTCCAAGATCCTGTGCAACTTTTTTCTTAAGCACATTGCTTCCGAGGATTTCCGTAAACTGTGAGGCAAGCTCCTTTGTAGAATTCAGGTTCTGATATATGTTGTTGTTCATTCCTTTTGCTGTAACAACAAAGGTCGTTGATGTCTTATATTCCGGCTGATAAGTCGCACAGATCCAGATATCAGCAAACAGTGCCGCTGATACCGACAGCAGAAGAATGGTCAGCCATTCTCTTCCGATATCTTTCAGCATACTGATCAGATTGATCTGCTGGACGATTTCGTTATCTATTCTCTCTTCCATAAGTTCCTCTTTCCTGTTATCTCACTACAACGATCAGACGTACCTGTCCGGTTACGCTTTCTTTGCCGCTGTCATCTGTCATCTGATATAAAATCTCATATGTACCGGGCGTATTAAAATCTGCCTGATTCGTGATCTGAACTTCA
>CAVBPN010000178.1:0-1580 GCA_963597235.1 bacterium | reverse complement strand
CCAGATACTCAGACAATTCAAACTGCGGTTTCTGTGCTTCTTTGGCCGGATCATAGATTTCAACCGTGACCGGAAGCTTCTGCACATCTCCGGCACTGTTAGCCACCTGATAAACCATCGGATATTCCCCCGCTGTGTCGGCCTGTACATAATATTCACTGGACATCTTGATCTTGCCGGTCACATCTCCATCCAGCACATCTGTACAGGTAAGTGTCCCCATGATATCCTGGGTATTTATCGCAAAGCGCAAAGGCTCTGTCAGAGCAAATGTCGGAGCAGTATAATCTGTATAGGTTATTTTTCTCGACGCTTTTGCCGCATGATTATCGGAATCAAATGCCACAACTGTCATATTACGTGTATGGTTGTCCATAAAATTGCTGATGGATTCCACGATCAGACTTTCGGTTACATCTCCATCTTTGGAATCCGTTGCCGTAATCCCTTTCAGTAATTCGTCTTCTCCTGCCTGACAGGATACCTGAACAGAATCGGAATCCATCGTGATCTCAGGCGCCTGATTGTCCTTGGAATTAATCTGTTCATACTTAAAATACCCAAATGACACAGCAGCGATCACAAAAACTACAATGCCAAGTATTCTTAATTTTTTCATGAAACTCTCCTCTTAACCCTCACCTGTAAACAGGCATAAAATATTTCCTTTTTCTCTCCGGTCTCCTCCCATGGATCGGAATCTGCATATTTTTTATGATGCGTTCCGGATTTTTTTCTGTCAGATGCCAGGCAAACCCATATCCTCCCATCCGAACAAGTGCATCTTTTGCCTCGCTCATATGTGGGGTACGGATATAAGATCTGTGTGCATCACTTGCCATGCAGGAAATCAGATCATTTCCAAGAAGAATGTGTGCTGTTTCTCTGACGCTTCTTCCCAATCTCCCCAGAACGCTCCCCTTGTTCATCTGTGTGATGCAACCGTTCTGCACCCATTCATATACGATTTCCGGATAATCCTGTACGCAGAAATAACGTTCCGGATGTGCGATCAATGGTATTTTTTCCGCTTCAAAAATATCCTCCAGGCATTCTCTGATCCACCATGGCTCCGCATCGAACGGAAATTCCACCAGGTAATAGTCCGTGCCATTAATCCCGGTCAGCTGCCTGTTCTTTATCTTCTGTGCCATATCATCTGAGGCGAAGATTTCCATCCCCTTAAGAATCTGCAGAGGAATTTTTTCTCTTTTCAGTGCCATACGCAACTGTTCAAATTTCTCATTCAACTGTTCTGACTGAAAATTTTCAAATCGTCCCATCTGATTGCTGTGCGGCGTCGCAGCCATGATTCCCACTCCGCTTTCTGCCGCAAGCTCTGCCATTTCCAGTGATTCTGCCATATCCTCAGAACCATCGTCCAGATCCGGCAAAATATGTGCATGTATATCGATCATATTTCTCCCCTTTTTACAGCACAGCTTTATACAAAATATAATTTTACCCTTTTCTTTTCACCCCTCCCACATACTAAAGTATGTGTTTTTTTCTTCTTTTTCCTAAAAATCAGAGTGTTTTTCTGCAACAAAAAAGACCTGCAGATAAATCTTTTCTGATTT
>CAVBPN010000177.1:0-6093 GCA_963597235.1 bacterium | reverse complement strand
GTGCAGGACGTGCCAATCCGCATATCCTTGATAAGATTGTTGTAGATTACTACGGAAGCCCGACACCGCTTCAGCAGGTAGCAAATATTACAGTACCGGAAGCAAGAATGATTCAGATCCAGCCATGGGAATCCAGTCTGATCAAAGGTATTGAGAAAGCAATTCTTACATCTGATCTCGGACTGAACCCGAGTAATGACGGAAAACTGATCCGTCTGGTTCTTCCGGAACTTACTGAGGAACGCCGTAAGGACCTCGTAAAAGACGTAAAGAAAAAAGGCGAGGCAGCGAAAGTTGCTGTTCGTAATATCCGTCGTGATGCAAACGATGCATTTAAGAAACTGGCTAAGCAGGATGTTTCCGAAGATGAAGTAAAAGATCTGGAAGATACAGTACAGAAACTTACAGATAAATTCATCAAAAAGATCGATGCTGCAGTTGATACGAAATCAAAAGAAATCCTGACAGTATAATAACTCATTATAGAACTGTCAGACAGGAGGGAGAGGGAGAGCCGGAAAGGGCTCTCTTTCTGTTCGCTCAGCAAAGAGAGGAGAAAACATGGAGAATAACCATCTGGAGAATATGAAAGTTCCCAATCACATTGCAATTATTCTCGATGGAAATGGCAGATGGGCAAAAGCGAAGGGAATGCCGAGAGGATATGGACATATTAAAGGTTGCGCAAACCTTGAATCCATCTGTGATGACATCAAAGATCTGGGAGTAAAATATCTTACAGTATATGCATTTTCCACAGAGAACTGGAAACGTTCCAGAGAAGAAGTGGAAGGCCTGATGAAACTGTTCCGCAGTTATCTGAAGAAATGTATGAAGAGTGCAGAGAAAAACCATATGCGGGTAAAAGTCATTGGTGATCCGACTGCATTTGCACCGGATATTCAGGATAAGATTAGAGAACTGGAAGAGTTCTCAAAGGATTATGATGAACTGTATTTTCAGATTGCATTGAATTATGGAAGCCGTGACGAGATCACCCGTGGAGTGCAGCGTCTTGCAAAAGATGCAGTTGACGGGAAACTGGATCCACAGGAAATTACAGAAGATACGATCGAAGGATATCTGGATACAGCAGGAGTACCGGACCCGGATCTGCTGATCAGAACGAGTGGAGAACAGAGACTGTCTAATTTCCTTATGTGGCAGCTGGCATATACGGAATTTTATTTTACAGATGTTGCATGGCCGGATTTCCATAAAGAAGATCTGATCAGAGCAATCGAGAAGTATAATGGAAGAGACCGCCGCTACGGAGGCGTGAAGGAGGAATAAAGATATGTTTAAGACACGACTTATAAGCGGCATTCTGCTTGTGCTCGCTGCGCTTCTTACGATCATAAGCGGGGACTATGTACTGTTTGTAACGCTGCTCTGTGTATCACTTTTGGGAATGCAGGAACTTTATAAGGCAATGGACGTGCATAAAGAACAGACAGAATTTCTGGAACTGGCCGGCTATTTTGGTGCGATTCTGTATTATGTGTCCTTGCTGCTTGGATTTGAACGTTATGGAACCATGGCAATTCTGATTGCACTGATCCTGATCATGTTTGTATACGTTTTTTCATATCCGAGATACAATGCAAACCAGGTAATGGCAACATTTTTTGGTGTGGTTTATGTCGCTGTGATGCTTTCTTTTATCCTGCTTACAAGAAATCTTCCGGATGGTAAATTTATTGTCTGGCTGATCTTCCTGTGCTCATGGGGATGTGATACCTGCGCGTATTGTGTGGGAATGCTGATCGGAAAACATAAGATGGCACCGGTGCTCAGTCCTAAGAAATCTGTCGAGGGCGCTGTTGGCGGTGTTGTCGGTGCGGCACTTCTTGGTGTAATCTATGCGGCAGCAACGCATGGAGCGATGCTTGAGTATGCGGTGATCTGTAGTGTTGGTGCACTGATCTCCATGGTGGGTGACCTTGCAGCTTCTGCAATTAAGAGAAATCAGGGAATCAAGGATTATGGAAAACTGATTCCGGGACATGGAGGAATCCTTGACCGTTTTGACAGCGTAATCTTTACGGCACCGGTCATTTATTATCTGGCAAAAATGATTCTTGGCCTCTAAAAAGGAGAATAGCATGAAAAAAATTGCAATTTTAGGATCTACAGGATCTATCGGTACACAGACGCTGGATGTTGTGCGTGCAAATGGAGATATTGAAGTTCTTGGAATCAGTGCAGGAAAGAATATACAGAAGCTGGAAGAACAGGTAAGAGAGTTTTCACCGAAAATTGTAGCAGTATGGGATGAGAAGGCTGCACAGGAACTGGCACAGAAGATTCGGGATACAGATACAAAAGTAGTTGCAGGAATGGACGGACTTCTGGAACTGGCTGCGATGCCGGAGACAGAGATTCTGGTCACTGCAATCGTGGGAATGCTCGGCATCCGTCCGACGATCGAAGCAATCCGTGCAGGAAAAGACATTGCGCTTGCAAATAAAGAAACACTGGTGACAGCGGGTCATCTGATCATTCCAATGGCAAAGGAATATGGAGTGAAGATCCTTCCGGTAGACAGTGAGCACAGTGCGATTTTCCAGTCCTTAAACGGAGAACATAAAGGAGAAGTGGATAAACTTCTGATCACGGCATCCGGAGGACCTTTCCGCGGAAGAAAGAGAAAAGATCTGGAGACAGTGACACTGGAAGATACTCTGAAACATCCAAACTGGGTGATGGGACAGAAGATTACAGTGGATTCCGCAACACTGGTGAATAAGGGTCTTGAAGTGATGGAAGCGAAATGGCTGTTTGATGTGAGCCTGGATCAGATTCAGGTTGTTGTACAGCCGCAGAGCGTGATTCATTCGATGGTTCAGTTTAAAGACGGTGGAATCATTGCACAGCTTGGAACACCGGATATGCGTCTGCCGATTCAGTATGCTCTGTACTATCCGCACAGACGGAATCTGGATGGAGACAGACTTGATTTTGCAAAGCTTGGACAAATTACGTTTGAAGAACCGGATATGGAGACTTTCCTGGGACTTCCTATGGCGATTCAGGCAGCAAAAGCCGGCGGCTCCATGCCTGCCGTATTTAATGCGGCAAATGAGCTTGCCGTACGTAAGTTTCTTCATAAAGAGATTCGTTTCCTGGATATTTATGATATCATCGGACAGTCCATGGAACGCCATAAAGTGGTTGAGAATCCGGAACTTGAAGAAATCCTGGCAGTAGAAAACGATACATATCAGTGGATTGAAAGCAGGTGGTAGATTGAAGATTCTGATTGCGATTATTATTTTCAGTGCAATCATATTGTTTCATGAATTTGGACATTTTCTTTTTGCAAAATTAAATGGTATCAGTGTGACGGAGTTTTCTCTTGGAATGGGTCCGAGACTCTGGAGCTTCCAGAAGGGAGAAACCAGATATTCTCTGAAACTTCTTCCGATCGGAGGTTCCTGCGCCATGGTAGGTGAGGATACCGATGAGGAAGAAATTCCGGGCTCCTTTAATGCTACACCCGTATGGGGCAGAATCTCCGTTGTCGCAGCCGGGCCGATCTTTAATTTTATCCTGGCCTTTGTGCTGGCAGTGATCATCGTAGGGTTTGTGGGCTATGATCCGGCAGAGGTTCTGGAAGTGGATAAAACTTCTGCGGTTGCGAAAGCCGGCCTTGAGACCGGTGATATCATTACGGAATATAACGGATATCATGTGGATCTTGCAAAAGATCTTTATGTGTACATGTATCTGAACGAACTTGAAGAGGGTGATACAGTCAGCCTGAAAGTCTTAAGGGACGGAAAGACAGAGACGATCACTTATACGCCGGATGTATCGGTTCGTTATCTGCTTGGCTTTAACCGTTCAGATGCATCGTCTATGACGGTACAGTCACTGATCGATGGAATGCCACTTCAGGCCGCAGGACTGCAGGCAGGAGATACGATCACGGCGATCAATGGTGTAGAGATCGCAGATGGAGAGGTATATGATGCGTATCTTGCAGAACATCCGCTTTCCAATGAACCGGTAGAGATCACTTATGACAGGGACGGACTGGACTATACAGCAACGATCACTCCGAAAGAGTATCGTACACCACAGCTGGGATTTTCTTATAATCTTGGCTACACAAAGACATCAGGTCTGCAGGTGCTGAAATATGGTGCGCTGGAGATAAAATACATGATCAGAACAACTTTGCTCAGTCTGAAAGAACTGGTTACGGGACAGCTTGGTTTTCAGAACTTAAGCGGTCCGGTAGGAGTTGTAGATGCAATTGGTACAACTTATGAACAGAGTAAGAGTGAAGGGGCACTGATGCTCTGGATGAATATGCTGAATATGGCAGTTCTTCTGTCAGCAAACCTTGGCGTTATGAACCTTCTTCCGCTTCCTGCACTGGATGGCGGCAGACTGGTATTCCTTGTGATTGAGGCAATCCGCAGAAAACCGATTAATCGTGAGATTGAAGGCAGAATCCATTTTGCCGGACTGATGGCACTGATGGTTCTGATGGTTGTAGTCATGTACAACGATATTCTCAAGATTTTATAATGTAGATACGAATAATTGAAAGGCAGGAATTCTTTTAACAGTGTTTCCTGTCTTTTTTTGTGTCCCTTTTGTGCTATAAGGAGAAGATGATGCATAGGATATACGGAGAGTTTTTTACAGGAGATTCATGTGGGATTTTTTAATAAAGTGCGAAGTCAGCAGGATCAGCCGGATCAGGGTGATCTGAAGGTCAGTGTTTTTACGGAAGATGGAACAAGACCGGTAGAAAATGCACTGGTAAGGATCTCGTATACGGGAGAAAGCGGACAGACGGTAGAAGAGGTCCGTACAGATTCATCCGGTCAGACACCGGCTCTGGAGCTGCGGACACCGCCAGTTGAATACAGCATGGAACCGGTGGAAGAACAGCCTTATGCAGAATACACGGTTCAGGTACAGGCAGAAGGATTTGAAGATACAGAGATTGCCGGGACACAGGTACTGCCCGGGGTACAGGCACAGCAGGCGGTCCGAATGGCTTTTCGGGCGGAGACTTCTTTTGAGCGGCTGGTCATTGACCCGCATACATTATTTGGCGAATATCCGCCTAAGATAGAAGAAGCAGAGGTAAAACCGGTGGATGAAAGCGGCGAGATTGTATTGAGCAGGGTGGTGATACCGGAATATATTGTGGTTCACGATGGCTCCGTGAATGATACGACAGCACCGAATTATTATGAAAGATATAAAGATTACATTAAAAATGTAGCCAGCAGTGAGATCTATGCGACCTGGCCGGATGATACGATCCGTGCGAATATACTGGCGATCATGTCATTTACATTGAACAGAGTTTATACAGAGTGGTATAGAAATAAGTCAAAGGATTTTACCATTACATCATCGACAGCATATGACCATAAGTGGATCCGGGGAAGAAATGTATTTGACAGTATTTCGAGAATCACGGATGAACTGTTTGAAAATTATCTTTCCAGACCGGATGTCCGTCAGCCAATCCTGACACAGTACTGTGACGGAAGGCAGGTACAGTGCAGAAACCGTGGATGGATGACACAGTGGGGAAGCAAGGCGTTGGGAGATCAGGGATATTCTCCAATCGAGATCTTACGATATTTTTATGGAAATGATATGTATATCAACGTGGCGGAAGAGGTATCCGGAATTCCGGCATCATGGCCGGGCTATGATCTGAATATCGGTTCCACAGGAGATAAAGTACGTCAGCTTCAGGAGCAGCTGAATGTGATCGCCGGAGCATACCCTGCGATTCCGAAAGTCGGAGAGGATGGAATCTATGGCGAACAGACAAAAGCTTCTGTACAGAAATTTCAGAATGTATTTGGGCTTCCGGAGACAGGAATCACGGATTATCCGACCTGGTATAAGATACAGGAAATCTACGTTGCAGTGAGCAGAATTGCTGAATTGAACTAAAAATACAAAAAAAATAAAAAATTTCAAAAAAAGTGTTGACTTTATGGTTGAACTCTGGTATTCTATCACTTGTCGCGAGGAGTTAATTCCTGCGAAACAGAATATGCGGAAGTGTCGGAACTGGCAGACGAGCAAGACTAAGGATCTTGTGAGCAT
>CAVBPN010000176.1:5842-9541 GCA_963597235.1 bacterium | reverse complement strand
TTCATCTCTGGTAATCACACCAGATTTTAATTCTTCTTTTCTGAGAATCCATTCTTTCATAAAATCATTCAGAACCCCATAATTAAACCACATACCAACAGGTGGATGAGCAGGCCAGCTATCAGAATCGTGATAACGGACAGAGGTATCCTCACTGGAATTGCATTTTTCACCCGGATAGGTTTCTAACTGAAAGAGATTGATAGCTGCCGGGTTAAATTCATCAATCCAGAACAGGATTTCCATAAGTTCAGAAGCATCCATAGTAGTAGGTTCATACAATGCCAGTGGATTTACATCCAGAATCTTAGCCATTTCAGTTACCAGGTCTTTTCGGGGAACCCGGTAATTCGTTTCATATTGGGCAAGGCGGTTTGCACCTTTATCGCCCCAGCCGAGGGCTGCACCAAGTTCTGCCTGTGTCATATTCCGGAATGTCCGGATTTTTTTTATTTTATCACCGATTGTCATATCAGATTTCCAACTTTCTTTTTGATAAATCCATTTTACTACCAAAAACATGGAATGTAAACAGAAAGGAAGCGAATAAAAAGCTTGACATTCGCATTAAAGCGAATTAAAATGACGGTACAATAAGGTTCGCATTAAAGCGAAATAAAAGGGGCAAATGTAAACTTTTTATGAATTTTTCAAAAAAGGGTGTCAAAAGTGCCTCTGTAACGCCTTATTAGTGAGAGGATTTTTTTGAAGCGAACAACATTTTGGTGTTTCCAGGCTGTAATAAGTGAAAGGATATTCAAAAAATCTCTTTTGTACCTTGAAAATTACATGAGCTGTATAATCTGATTCCACAGATGCCATAACCCTGTAAATGATTTTATGGGCGAGCGTCGAAGATACTCCGGAAACGGCTGGTAAGTTTGCGAAGAAGCTGCCAGCATTCAGAAATATTCTGATAGAGGTTAGATTCCCTTAAGATGCCGATAAATGTGCCAGTGGCACATTTTCGGTTGTAACGCTGACAGCAGATTATACGAATGGAAGCCAACACGCCGAACAGAATATGCAATGCCATAACAATAGATGAACTTTGAGAACAAAATGCGAAAGGTAAGGTGATGCATTTGAGAAAATTGCAGGTATAGGACGACTTAGACAAAGAATATGTTGGAAAAGAGGTGAGTATTATGGTGAATCAGTCAGTAATAGATTCCAGTGTGGATCTGGAGCAGTTAAAGGATATTGAAGATTTAATTCCTGATATGGATAAAGCTATTTCTGAAAAAGTGGAAACTTTTCTGGATAAGTCCGGTGATCAGCCGTATGCTCACATGAATGAAGGATATGTAGTAGTTGTGGAGATGACAGGAGAAATGGATGCCACAGATGCTATTAGTGATTATCTAAGAAAAAGAACGGAGTTGATGTATTAGATGCAAGTCTTGAAAAAATATCTTGCGAAGCCACAGATGTTATGTTAATGTGAGGTCAGGGAAAATGAACGTGATACATGGTTTCTGACTTCAAATTCAATGGAATAAGTAAGTTGGGAGCGATGTAAAATGGAACAGATGCAAATGAATATGCCAGATATATACGATGCTGCGTTGTATCTTCGATTATCGAAAGATGATATGGAAGAGGGAAGTGCAAAATCAGAAAGTAACAGCATTGCGAATCAGAGAGAGTTACTTCGGAGCTTTGTAAAAAGTCAGCCGGATATTCAGATCTTTGATATATATGTGGATGACGGATACTCAGGAGGGAATTTTGACCGGCCTGAGTTCAAACGAATGACAACTGATATAGAAGCTGGAAAAGTAAACTGCGTGATTGTAAAGGACTTATCCAGATTCGGAAGAGAATATATAGAAGCCGGGCGATGGATCGAAAAGACCTACCCGGCTTTAAATGTGCGTTTTATTTCAGTTACAGACCAGTTTGACAGCAAAACAGCAGATTTTTCAGAGAAGTCATTTGTAGTTCCAATCAAAAATTTTGTAAATGAAAGTTATTGCCGGGACATTTCCGGTAAAGTGCGAAGCCACCAGAAAATCAAACGTGAAAAAGGTGAATTTATTGGAGCATTTGCCCCGTATGGTTACTGTAAAGATCTGGAGAATAAGAATTGTCTGGTGATTGATTCTTATGCAGCGGATATTGTAAGAAAAATATTTTCGTGGAAAATTGATGGATTCAGTCTTGGAGCAATCGCAGAAAAATTGAATGTACGTCATGTGCAGTCGCCAAAAGAATATAAAAAGGCAAATGGCGAGAATTATAATTCTGGATTTCACAGCTCAGACACACCAAAATGGTCGGCAGTGCAGACTAAAAGGATTCTGACCAATGAGGTTTACATTGGAAACATGGTGCAGGGCAAGCAGGAACGAATCAGCTATAAGGTAAAGAGGCGGCTGGATAAGCCAGAATCAGAGTGGGTGAAAGTGGAAAATACGCATCCGGCAATTATCAGGCAAAATGATTTTGATGTGGTTCAGAAGCTGCTTCAGTATGATGGCAGAGCATCGAAAACATCAGACAGTGCAAACTTTTTTTCGGGATTTGTGTTTTGTGGAGATTGCAAGACACCGATGATACGCAGAGTAAATCAGTATAAGGGTAAGAAAAAAGCCTTTTATATCTGCCAGACAAAGAATAAAGGTGGAGATTGTACCAGACACAGTATTCCGGAAGAGGTGCTGAAAAGAATTGTGTTGAAAGAGATTCAGGCATATACGGCACTTTTTGTAGACTATCAGATGATTATGGAAGAACTTTGTGAGATGCAAGTCAGCTACGATCAGGTAATCGGTTATGATACACAGATCAGTAAGTTGCAGGAAGAATATAACCGCTATTACAGTCTGAAAGCGTCTTTAGGTGATGACTTGAAAGAGGGACTGATCAGCAAAGAAGAGTTCGATGATTTTCGGGAAAGTTACGGAAGAAAATGTGAAGAACTGGAGCAGATGATTGAAAACCAGAAAAAGCTGGTAAAGCAAATGTTTGAGGGTGGGGTGTCAGCAACCGTTCAGTTGGAGGACTGGAAGAAATCACTGGAAATCAAAGAACTGGATCGTACATTACTGGCACTGACCGTAGATAAAATCTATATTTATGAAAACAAACAGATTAAAATTCATATCCGTTATCAGGATATGATTGAGAAAATGAAAGTCATAAGACGGTTTTATGCGGAGCATCGGACAGAGTGCAGGAAAGAGGTGGGATAAATGGCAAGGACAGCAAAAAGATATAAGAAAAACACAGAGAAGAAAGTTTCTGGTATTCCGGTATGTATGGCTGCAATTTATGCCAGATTATCCGTAGACAGTGATGAAAAAAAGTCAGAATCTATTGAAACACAGGTTGCGTTGATAAAAGAATTTATTCAGAAGAACAATGAAAATCCGGACAGAGAGTATGAGATTGCTGTATATGATATTTATTCTGATTTGGGAAAAACCGGAACAAATTTTGACAGACCGGGATTTGAACGGATGACGAATGATGTCAGGGCAGGTAAAATAAATTGTATTCTGGTAAAGGATTTCTCACGATTTGGAAGAAATTATATCGAAACGGGAAACTATCTGGAAAAGATTCTTCCTTTTATGAAAGTACGGTTTATTTCTGTATGTGATAACTATGATTCATTTGCATCAGGTGCTAAGAATCAGGAATTATCCATGAATATCAAGAATTTGGTGAATGATGCATATGCGAAAGACATTT
>CAVBPN010000176.1:0-5832 GCA_963597235.1 bacterium | reverse complement strand
TGTGGGATCTACAGCTCCATATGGATATTGTGTGGAAAAGGTAAATGGAATTTATAAGTTGATTGTGGAACCGGAAGCTGCAAAGATAGTCCGCAGGATTTTTGAAGAGTATGCTTCGGGAGATGGTATACAGAGTATTATCGACAGGCTGTTTGAAGATGGGGTACATCGGATTTCAGACTATAACCAATATCATCATGTGTACTGTCAGGATGGAGAAAATCTTCATCAGTGGGGAAATTCTTCGATACGTGCAGTGTTGAACCGAAATAATTATTATGGTGATCTGGTTCAGAGAAAATATGAATCCAGATTTCAAAGAGGGGAAAAATGGTGTGACATACTGGACGAGAGCCAGTGGATTATTACACCAAATGCTCATGAGCCGATTATCAGCCGAGAACTGTTTGAAAAAGCACAGGTCAGGCTAAAAGCAGCACAACAGAAAGCAACAAAAACTACTGCAGGGTGGGAAGATGATGAAAGAGCATTTTACAATGTATTCTATTGTGGTGATTGTAAGCGGAAAATGTGTACACGTAGATACAGAGGCAATGTGTATTACTTTTGCAATGCTGCCTGGTATCGGGATGAAAGAAAATGTAGTCACAAATCTATTTCCGAAGAGAAGCTGCAGAAAATTGTCCGTTCGGAGCTGACCAGACAGTTTCAGTTATCTGGATTGCGGAAAAAGGATATGTCTGCTATAAGCAGTGCGGTATTTCTTTCCAAAATCAATGAGATTCAAACTGAGATCAGAAAACTGAATATAGATATGGAAAGACGTTCAGAAAAACTGGCACAGGCATTTATGAAATATAAAGAGGGTGAACTTTCCAAAGAAGCCTATATAGAAATGAAAGATGACCGTAATAACTGGAAAGCATTCTGCGAAGAGAGAAAGAGAACTCTGGAGCAGACCATACGAAAGCTGGAAAAACAGCAGAAAGAAGAAGCAAGATTTTTACGAAGTCTGTTGGAATTGGATGGGACAACCAGAATCAATGCGGAACTTGCAGAGGGCTTGATTGAAAGTATGTATCTATATGGTGATGGCAGACTGGAAATCAACTTCGGGTTTAAGGGGGCGGTAGAACATGAGTGATCAGAAACTGATTATTGGATATTATCGTCTTTCCATGGAAGATGATTCAGAGGGAGAAAGTAACAGCATTATCAATCAGAGAAAACTGGTAAAAGATTATATTTCCAATATCCCGGAACTGGCTTCTATGCCATTTCAGGAGTTCTACGACGACGGGTATTCTGGTTCCAGTATGGATCGTCCGGCAATTAAGCAGGTTTTGGAACTTGCCAGAGAGAACAAAGTGCAGTGTATTGTGGTAAAAGATTTTTCACGTTTTGCCAGAAACTATATTGAGATGGGAACTTATCTGGAACAGATTTTTCCATTCCTGGGAGTACGATTCATTTCTATCTCAGACCGATATGATTCTAAAGATTATAAGGGAAAGAGTTCAGATATTGAAGTACAGTTTAAAGGACTGATCGCAGACTTTTATGTGAAAGACCAGTCCGTAAAGGTTAAAGCGGCAGTCAGCACCAGACGTGGAAAAGGTGAGTATTGCTGTGGATCTGCACCTTATGGGTATCGAATCAATCCTGAAAATAAGAAAGAACTGGTGATTGTAGAGGACGAAGCAGAAGTGATTCGCAGAGTATTTGAACTGACAAATCAGCGGTATTCCAAGATGGAGATTTGTCGGTTATTTAATGAAGAGGGGGTATTGACTCCCTTGCAGTCCATGAGCAGACGACAGAAATCAGACAGCAAGAAAGCTGCATCAAGAGGACTGCAGTGGACGAGTGATATGATACGGAAGATTGTGGATGATAAAACTTATATAGGCTGTATGGTCTATGGAAAGACAAAGATTCCAGATCCCGGAACTGGGAAAGAAGTACCGGTACCGAGAAATCAGTGGAAAGTGATGGAAAATCATCACGAGTCGATCGTATCAAAAGAAGTTTTTGAAAAAGCACAGTCCCTTCAGATCAGATACACCAAGAAAAGCAAATTTGACAGGGAAACAACACTATTAGGTGGCTATGTAAAATGCGGGAATTGTCGCAGAAGCCTGACTTCAAGCAGTTCGATTCATGGTCATATTCTTTATAGCTGTGCTTACAGTAAAGGAAAAGAAGATACAGGATGTTTTGCCGGGAAAGCGGATAACAAAATGCTGGAGCATATCGTGCTGGCAGAAATAAAGGCTTACTTACGCCAGAATATCAGCCAAGAACAGATGCAGCAATCCATGAGAAAACAGCATGAGGACAGTATAGAAGCCTATAAGATGGAAAGTGTAGACTGCGAAAAACGTCAGGAGCAGATAAAGATTCAGAATCGCCAGAACTATGAGAAGTATCACGAGGGACAGATGAACCAGAACCAGTTTATGGAAGCCAAGAAGCAGTTGGAAGAAGAAAGAGAACGACTGCAGAAACGGGTGCAGGAACTTGGAGAACTGATAAACAGTGAGAAAGAAATCCTGATGAAAAAGAATGTTCCGGTGGAGCAGATGTTGAAGTATTTAGGCTATGAGAAGCTGACACGAGAAATGCTGGAAGAATATGTGCAGGGGATATATGTGTATGATGATGGGAGAGTGGAGGTAGAATGGAAAGAGAGGTAAAACTTAAATTACTTGACAAGCCAAGATATTATGATAATATGTACCATATATGGAACATTTGGAAGGCGGACAGACAAAAGGAGGAAGTAAATGTCATTTGATATTGTAAGAGGAAAAATAGCTAAACCAGAACAAAGTAATCAATTGATTGCGGTAGTTAAAGAGTATATGGAAAAAAATACTACCGATGGTACCTTATATTTAGGATATCCTTTGACAGCTAATGCAGATGAGGCAATTACAGTAGAAGCATTATGGGTAACAGAAAGTAAAGGAATGGTTGCGTTTATTCTTGGAAATTCACAGGATTCTATAGAGCAGTTAAAAGAGCAACAGGATTCTTTATATTATAATTTGGATTTCTATTTGAAGAAGTATTCAACACTAAGAAAAGGAAGAAATCTTGCATTTGAACCCTTAGTAATAACAGTGCTTCCAGATAAGATAGACTATGAAGATGAGGACCATGAATATTTATTTTGTACGTGTGGGGAAATTGCTTCATTAGTTGATGAATATGCTACTTTTGATAAGAAGATATACAAACGATTATGTGAAGTACTTCAAAAAGTGTCGGAAATAAAGCCAAGAAAAAAAAGGGCAAATGTAAAAAAAGAAGGATCGTATGGAGATATTATAAAGAAGATTGAAAAGGAAATTGCCAATTTGGATGAATGGCAAAAAAAGGCTGCGTTTGAAGTTCCGGATGGTCCCCAGAGAATTAAGGGATTAGCAGGATCTGGTAAAACAATAGTATTAGCTTTAAAGGCTGCATATTTGCATACACAATATCCAGAACTTAAGATAGGGGTGACGTATTATACTAGAGCACTATATCAACAATATGTTAATTTAATAACGGATTTTGTACAAGATATGTCAGGAGAAAAAGTAGACTGGGATAATCTGGATATAATTCATGCATGGGGAAGCAATTCTGAACATGGAGTATATTCGGATATGGCAAAAAAAGCTAATTTTAAGGCTTATAATTTAACTTCAGCGATTTCAAAATTTGGAAGGACTTCTGCTTTTAAAGGATGTTGTGATGAATTATTGACTGTTATAGGGGAAGATTATGAACCAGAATATGACGTAATGTTAATTGATGAGGCTCAGGACTTACCAAGTAGTTTCTTTAGATTGGTGTATGCAAATGTAAAATCTCCTAAAAGAATAATTTGGGCATATGATGAATTGCAAAATTTATCAACAGTTGAGATGCCATCGTTAGAAGAAATGTTTGGTGTCGATGGCGATGGAAATTTAAGAATTAATATAGAAAATAAAGAGAATGAACCGAAAAGAGATATTACATTGCCAGTATGCTATAGAAATCCACCATGGACACTTGCATTAGCACATGCATTGGGATTTGGAATATACCATAGTCCGATTATTCAAATGTTTGAAGAGCCTTTAATGTGGGAAGATATAGGATACTCTGTTAAAAGTGGAAAATTGCAAAAAAATAATACGGTTACATTGTCAAGAAAAAATGTTTCAACACCTAAATATTTTGAAGAGTTATTAAATAAAGATGACAGCGTTAAAGTAGAAAGCTTTTCTACGATAGAACAACAATATTCATGGATTGCTCAAGAAATTCGAAAAAATATTGAGCATGATGAATTAGATCCAGATGATATATTAATTGTATTGCCTAACACATATTCAGCTAAAAGTGAATATAAGGAACTGGAAAAATTTTTAAAGGCAAATGGAATTAATTCAATATTGGCAGGGGTGGATACGGATAGAGATACATTTAGAGTAAATGGTTGCGTTACTTGTGCACATGTATATAGAGCAAAGGGCAATGAAGCGCCAATGGTATATATTGCTAATGCAGAATATTGTGCAGATGGAATGGAATTAATAAAACTTAGAAATATTCTTTTTACGTCTATAACTAGATCAAGAGCATGGGTACGAGTTTGTGGTGTTGGAGAGAAAATGCAACAGATTCAGAAGGAATATAATCAATGTGTAACTAATGATTATGATTTGCATTTTAGAATTCCTACAGATGAAGAATTAAAGAAAGCACGAAGATTAAATAGAGAAAGGACATCAACGGAGAAGAGACTTTTAGAAACTACAAAAGACAATATTAATGAACTTATAGATAATATAGAAAAGGGGACAGTTGATTCAGAGTTGTTACCTGAACTTAATAAACTGATGGAGTTGTTAAAAAGAGGGTAATAAGAATGAAAAAAGGTAGAAAAAATTGTGATGAACAGTTGATAGAACAAATATCAAATACATTAGAAATGTTGTTGGAAAAAGGGTTGCTATATACGTATAATGAGTTAAAAAGAGAGCATTTGGATAAAAATACGATAAGATTATCTTGGAACAACCATTTATCGGGATCTTTCAATTCCGGAGATAATTTCTTGAAATTAGAACAATACAAACAAATTATAAACAATCAGAGTTATCTTTGTGTTTTATTTGATGGTTCATTAATCAGAGTGAGTTATACCATAAAAAATGGTTGTATTGTCGGACATAATTTGCTTTGGTGGCCTGCACCATATAAATACTCTGGTGTTTCACTAGATGATGTTCCTCCGAAGCAAATGCTTTCAGATTTTTTAGAAGATGATAAATGGTATGAAAATATAGAAATGCGTTCTCCGATCAGAATAGATTATGATCCAAGAAAAGAAGTTGTGTCCTCTGCGCATCCACCAGTACATATGCATATAGAACATATGGAATGTAGAATATTTATTGAAAAACCAATGTGCTTTAATTCATTTATAAAACTGATATTTAACAATTTTTATCCTGATTGCAAGATTTATTTGGACCCCAATGATTATATATCTTTTGAGGTTGATGATAATTACGAATATGTAGAAGGTTTGACTAAAATTGTGTGTTAAGAAAAAAGAAGATAGCCAGTTTTATAAAAGTGGAATCAATATAGAATATATACAAAATAACGTCAGAAAATCATTGGTTAGAGAATATACATATTTAAGAAAGTTAAAAGGATTAACTCAAGCGGAGGTGGCAGAGAGAGCAGGAATTTCGAGAACAAATATATCAAGATTCGAAAGTGGGGAATATAATCCAACATTAGAGATGTTGGTAAAATTAGCAACAGCGATGGATTTGGATATTTTAGTTACATTAAAACCTAAAAATAATAATGATACAG
>CAVBPN010000175.1:0-6867 GCA_963597235.1 bacterium | reverse complement strand
TCCTGCGGATGTCTTGCAAGGATCAGCTCCATGATGTTTTTTCTTGCCTTGATGGCTTTCGGGGAGGCTGTTTTTACTATCATTCCTTCTGTGACAGGTGTGCTGCAGGCTGCCGGAAGAAGTCTCTGTCCCTCAACCTCTACCACACAGATACGGCAGACGGCTTTGACTGCCTGATCCTCATGATGGCAGAGAGTCGGAATATGTACGTTCAGAAGTTTTGCCGCTTCCAGGATCGTGGTTCCTTCTTTTACTTCGATTGCTTCCCCGTCTATTGTTAAATGGATCATCTTTATTCTCCTTCCTCACTGCATACCGGGCAGTAGTCTTTGTCAATGTGTCTCAGGTAACAGGAATAAAAGTTCTGGATGCTGCTCAGAACCGGAACTGCTGTCGAATGGCCCAGACCACAGAGTGCAGTCAGACGCATCGTCTCTGCAAGGTCCTGGATCGTATCAATATCCTTCACGCTTCCTTTTCCCTGAGAGATCTTTGTGATCAGCTGGTACAGTCTTGTTCCTCCCTCTCTGCACGGTGTACATTTGCCGCAGGATTCGCCGCGGAAGAAATCAAGATTGTTTCTTACGATATCGATGATACAGTTGCGGTCGTCCATGACAAGGATCGTTCCACATCCAAGTCTTCCGCCGGAATTGGAAACCTGATCGATGTCCAGTGTCATGTCGATCTGGGAAGCATTGATGATTGCTCCTGATGCACCACCTGTCTGCACTGCCAGAAGTTCATGTCCTTCTTCCATGCCGCCGCAGACTTCGTAGATCAGATCTTTAAGGTTGATCCCCATCGGGAATTCAAAGACGCCTCTTCGCTTTACGTTTCCACAAACGGTAAATAATTTCGTTCCCGGGCTGTTTTCTGTTCCCAGTGTGCGGAACCATTCCCATCCGTTCTGGAAGATCACGCTAATGTTTGCAAGTGTCTCTACATTGTTCAGCACGGTTGGCTTTCCGAACAGTCCTTTGATCCCAGGGAATGGTGGACGGAATCGCGGCTCGCCTCGTTTTCCTTCGATGGATTCAAACAGGGCTGTCTCCTCACCACAGACATAAGCACCTGCGCCGGAACGAAGTTTGATGTCAAAATCAAAGCCGCTGCCCTGGATGTTTTCTCCCAGCATGTTTGCCTCACGGGAAGTCTTTAATGCTGCCTCCAGGATCGGAACCAGGTAGGAATATTCTGCTCTCAGATAAATAAATCCTACATGTGCATTGACTGCTTTTCCTGCTATCGCCATGCCCTCAAAGATGGAACAGGGATCGGAAGAAAGAAGGATACGGTCCTTGTTTGTTCCAGGCTCTCCCTCATCTGCATTACAGACAATGTATTTCACATCTCCCGGTGCGCCGTAGGCAAACTGCAGTTTCCGGTAAGTCGGGAAGCCGGCTCCTCCTCGTCCGCGGAGTCCTGCATATTCCAGTTCTTTAATGATCTCTTCCCCATTCATGTTAAGAGCCCGTTTCAGGCCCTCATAGCCGCCTGCTGCGATATATTCTCTGGCATTTTCCGGATCAATCTTTCCTCTGTTTCTCAAAAGAACTCTTTTTTCTTTCATCATTCCACCTCATCTCTGATATAGCATCTGACTACTTCTCTTACACTCTCCGGTGTGAGATTCACATAGGTCCTGTCGTTGATCATGATCGCCGGTGACTGCTCACAGATCCCAAGACATGGACAGTACTCCAGGGTAAAACGTTTGTCCTCTGTTGTTTCCCCCATCTTGATGTGAAGCAGATCTTCCAATGCCCGGACGATCTCTTTTGCGCCTTTGACATGGCACGGTGCGCTCTTGCACATGCGGATGATGTATTTTCCTCTCGGCTTCACAGAAAGCATTGCGTAAAAAGTGATAAAGCTGTAAACCTGTGTCTGTGGAATGTCCATCTCTCTTGCGATGACCGCTGCAACGGATGCAGAAAACGCTGTGACGATCTTCTGTGTCTGGATGACGACTTTCATCAGCATCTCCGGTCTCCCCTTATATCTGGAAGCAATTTCTGCGATCTGTACGAGCTGAGATGATGGTGTTTTGTAGCTGTAAACTTCTTCGTTACTCATAAAAAATACCTCCCTTATCCGGCAGTCTGCCGTTTCCTGATAAGTTAAGTATAAGAAAGGATTTCTGCATCGTCTAATATGTAAAACGCGGATTTTTGCATAGGTTTAGTGCATCTCTTGTGATTTATTTCACATGAAATGACAAAAACCGATAGCAAAAACCGCCCGTAAAAAACGAGCGGCATCTGTCAGTTTTTCTCCTTTTTGAACCACACAGGCTCATAGAGTCTTTTGAGTGTTTTTACCATAACATCTTTATCCGCATCTCTGACATAGACATCATATTTATCTTCGATACTTCCAAATGTAACTACCTTATCGATATTCAGGATCGCCTTGAGGTTTTCCAGCATATGCTCCCTCGTCGCTTCTTTTGTGTAGATCTTGAGATTTGCATAGCCCGGGTGCACCACGGAATCATGGTATGCCACACGGAAATCGGTGATCCACAGCTGCTGCATCAGTTTTTCGTAGAGTTTCTGTGTGACTTCTCTCTGCTCGATCAGATACAGGTAAACGACATTCTCACAGACCGGCTGCGTTTTCTGAACGTAGTTCCGGTACGGTGATTTCCGTCTTCTGTCGTAAACTTTCCGGTGCACTTCGCTCTCGATCCTGTCATAATAGATGACCAGAAGATCATCCACCACGCAGTTTGTAAAATAGCGGATCCCCTCACCGTCAAGAAAGCTGCTGATCATTTTTGCCTGATTCTCGGACATCTGGTATTTCATCAGATAAGAATTTTCATTCAGGTCATAAAGTACAGCTCCATCCATGGCGATGATCGGAAGTTTCAGGTTGATCCCCGGAAGAGATTCCCGGACAGTCGCCGGTGTACGGTTGGTCGATACCGTGAAGTTCGCTCCGGATGAGATCAGACGGTTCAGCTCTACTTTGCTGTATGCCGACATCTTATCGTCCCGGTTCAGGATCGTATCATCAATGCCTGAGACAAACAGGACATCATTCCTTCTGCTTTTTGGCAGATGCGCCATGTTCACGGCAAATGCGATTGCGACACCGATCAGCGTATCCAAAACCCTGTTAAATACAAACAGAAACGGATTTGCATCTGTCATATGCATGACTGTGATACTCAAAAATACCACGCAGGAAAAATAAGCGGTGTTCCTGCAGTTCAGGACAAGTGTTGAATAAATGACTACGCCTGTAAAAAGCGAGATCAGCATATATCCTGCAAAGCTTCCCTTGAGCACTCCACCAAACGCATAAAGCTGGATCAGGATGATCACCAGTCCCCAGAATGCTCCGACAAGTGTTCCTGTCACTCGTTTTCTTGCTGTCTCAGCCATGCTGTCCTGATAAGGCTGGATGCACTGCAGTACCGCAAGTGCGGAATAAAATGGGATTCCCTGCTTATTTCTCAGATAATATACACAAAAACAGCAGGCAACTGCCAGGGCGGAACGGATAATCCGCTGTCCGACTTTTGGAAAATATATAGGAACCTTCTGTTTTTCTGTTTTCATATTGTCTTCACTCCTCCTGCATCAGATTCTCCAGATAATACAGAAACAGGCTTGCTGCCAGAATATCTGCAGCTCCTCCGGGACTTAAGTTTTTACGGATACAGACTTTGTTCAATTCCTCGATCTTTCTGATTCCTGGTTCAAGAAACGCACCTCCCTGACGACAGATCTCTGCTGCCTGCTCTTTCAGCCACTGCATTTCACGATAAGATCCCCGGCTCCAGACATTGGTATCATTTAACTCTGACATAACAGACAGAAGCACCTGTATATTGGAACGGTTGGTATCCATTCCCATCATCCGTGTACTGCGAAGCACCGGCAGTGCGATCTTACTGATGATTGGGAAACCTCTCTGTGCTTCCCCGCGGATTCCTTTCTCGCCGTATTTCTGAAAAAGGATTTCTCCATGCGTAACAGGTTCACGTTCTGCCATACACTGAAATTCTTCTTCCAGCGGTCCTGCCGTCATTGATGCCGCTTTCTTGAGGATTCTGTCTGATTCAAAACAATGTTCCCTCTGGTAACAGTTTCCTGCTGTTGCAGCAAGAATTCCCATCGTAAAGATCAGGCCCTTATGTGTATTTACTCCATCTGTACTGTCATACATGGCATGTTCTGCCTGAATGCCGATCTTACGGATTTCTTCAAAAAGTCGTTCTTCTTTACCAATCCAGTGGTATCCACGATAAAACATTCTTGAAATATAAGGAGTGATCGCCTCCGCACTTCTTTCAAACGTATACACATCCATATCCTGGTGAGCTCCTGTATCATGACAGTCTACCAGTCCCGGCTTCGGTGTGGTATATACTTCTCCAAGAAGTGCACTGTAAATGCAGCACTCCAGTTCAATCGCTGTGATCATCCTGTTTTTCTGTTCTGCGTACATCATTGGCCTGCCTCCTTTATCTTCAGATTCCGTCAGGAACTTTTATGGTGTTCATTCCTGACAGATTTTCTGTTATGCCTGTTCTACATAATCATCGATTACTTCAAAACGTTCTTTTTCTGCTTTTTTCTCTTTAAGTTCATCTACGATCTTTCTTCCCGGGATTTCTCTCATTTTGAGGATATAAGATCCGAAGATGCTTGCTGTAGCGTAATTTTTAACTGTTCTTGTCATAATGATTTCCTCCTTGAAATAGCTCTTTATTTATACGTTTTTTATGTTCCTGACTGTGACCAGCTGACTGGTTCTTTTCTTTAATTACACTATAGCAGACCTCTTAAGCGAAATCTAATTCCCAATATTTATGTTCCTATGCCTAAAAGGAAAGCCCCCGAAAGGACCCCAAAAATACAAAAGAAAAGCTCTCTGATCACGTTATCAGAGAACTTTTCCCATTTATTCATATATGCTTGAAGGAGAATTATGTTGCATGGCTATTGTCTTAAATCTTATTGCTTATCGTATTTCTTAGTCTTTTTTTAAAGTAAACGGTTTTACCTGACGTACAACGTCCATAACTGTACCGTCACGCCCTTCGATGATACCTACGACTCTGTCGCCAAACTGAACTGGCTCAGGCTCACCTGTGATAGAATATGCGATATCACGAAGTTCTTCGATCGTGCGCAGAGGGACGCACTTCGCTTCTTTTAATGCATCCAGAAGATCCTGTCTTGCCGGATTGACAGCTACACCGTAGTCTGTGACAACGATATCTACGGATTCGCCTGGTGTGGTAACTGTGGTTACTTTGGAGCAGATTGCCGGGATACGTCCCTGTACCAGTGGAGAAATTACGATGGTACATTTTGCACCCTGTGCTGCATCCGGATGCCCACCCTGTGCGCTGGTGATCACACCGTCAGAACCTACAACTACGTTACAGTTGAAGTCTACGTCAACTTCAAGTGCTGCAAGGACTACATAGTCCAGTTTGTTTACGAAAGCACCTTTGTTGAATGGGTTTGCGTAAGCACCTGCACTGATCCTGTGGTGGTTCGGACGTTTTACGGATTCTACTGCGGAAGTATCGAAGTCCTGGGTATCCAGAAGTTTTCCTACAAGACCTTCATCAAGAAGATCGCACATTCCTTTGGACATACCGCCGACTGCGAATCCCATCTTGATCCCGCGTTCTTTCATGATCTTGCCAAGAGATGCTGCTGATGCGATAGAAGCTCCGCCGACACCTGTCTGGTAAGCAAATCCGTCTTTGAAGTATGGTGTGTTTACAACAACCTGTGTACAGTAATCAGCCATCATCAGCTTACGTACATCTGTGGTCGGTTTTGCTGCACCGGTAGCGATCTTTTCCGGAACACCAATCTGGTCAACAACGCAAACATAGTCTACTTTTGTCATGTTGATGTCTGCCGGATAGTTCGGGAATGGTACAAGGCAGTCTGTCACTGCAACGACTTTGTTTGCATGGTTTCCATCTACGAAGGAGTAGGAAAGCACACCACAGTCGCTCTTGCCGCCGACACCTTTGCAGTTACCGTAATCATCACAGGTCGGAGCACCGATGAAGGAAATATCAATCACTGTCTCACCTGTCTGGATCGCACGGATACGTCCGCCGTGGGAACGCATGATCGCAAGTCCTTTAAGTTTACCCTGGGAGATCGCCTCACCGATCTTTCCACGTACACCGGAGGACTGGATGTTTGTAATGGTTCCGTCCTCGATCATCGGAACGAGAGCGTCATGTGCTTTTCCAAGGGAGCTTGCACAGATTGTAACATCTTTGATTCCCATGTTATGTACTTCCTGCATGACCATGTTTACAACGAGGTCACCATCACGGAAATGATGATGGAATCCGAGTGTCATGCCATCATGAGCACCGCATTTTACAAGTGCTTCATGGATGGAGCTTACCATTTTGCTGGTATCATGGTTCATAACGACCTTTGTGATCGGTCCCTGTTTCTTGAATTCTGTATTGTCTTTGTAATAGTTTCCCTGAAAAACTTCTTTGCCGGTCTGTTTCAGAATTTCTTCCGGGATTTCTCTGCCTACTTTATTTAACATTTTATAAATCCCCCTCATACACGCCAGATGCTTTTGCAAGTTCAATAGTTCTCTTTGCTCCGTCATAGAAAGCGATATCGATCATCTTTCCGTCTACGGTAAATACACCGATTCCTTTTGCTTTCTTGTCATCGATCTCTTTGACAACTTTTTCTGCAAAGATGATGTCTTTCTGCTTTGGAGTATAAATATCATGTACGATCTCGATCTGTCTCGGGTTGATAATGGATTTTCCATCGAATCCCATCAGGTGGATAGCTTCTACATCTTTGTGGAAACCATCCATGTTGTCGAGGTCTGTGTAAACGG
>CAVBPN010000174.1:1960-7164 GCA_963597235.1 bacterium | reverse complement strand
CTCCTCTCTATTCTCTTTCATCAGCCAGATAGTTTCATCATCGTTGCAAATTCCGAAGTATTCATCTGTCCGTGTAAAGTTGAATTCAATTCCATAAAACTGTCTGATTGCTAACTTGAAAACTCCCCATCTGTCCTGACAGCTTTTACAGGTACGATCCCAGCATCCGAAGCCCAGCCCCTGATCTGGATCGCCAATTCCCGGCGTCGCTTTTCTTCTTTCTTCCAGTGCCTGATCCCACGCTTTGATCGTTTCTTCCAGTTCTCCGCCCATTTCTGTCATCATAAATTTTTTAATATTCAGCTTCATATTCTTCCGCCTTTCATATGTACTTCCCCGATCCTTTTCGGGGAATAAATTATATTGCCTTCTGTGCCATGTCTGCGCTGTACTGCTTCCGGTTTCCGTTTTCTGCGCCACCTCTTTTCAGTTCGTGGTAGATGGTGGCTCTGTGAACATCCATTGCTTCCGCGATCTCTTCCGCACGCTTTCCCTGCTTGCACATCGCTTCAATGGCTTTCCGGTCTTCATAATTCAATCTTTTATATTTCCTTGCCACGTTCTCATTCTCCTTTCCTTTGTAAATAAAAAATGCGGTAAGAGTTTTTACGCTCTACCGCATTCTGTTTTTTGTGTAAAAAAATAAATGCGGCAGAGGTTTAATACCTCTTGTCGCATTTAATTTTAAAACTTATAACAAATATCATAATAGAAAACAGAAGAAAAATATTTTAAACAGTCAGAGACGTGCCGTTGACATTTCCATATCTGTCGCGTTACAATGGTTCCGGATGAAAAACAAGAGAGGAAATCATACATAAATATGGAAGAAAAAATCAAACATTTCGCATTGCTGACCGGAAGTACACTGGTCATGGCAGTGGGTACATATTTTTTCAAATTTACGAATAATTTTACATTTGGAGGGATTACGGGTCTTGCGGTTCTTATTGCAGATAAGACATCTGTTTCTGCCAGTGATTTTTCTTTTATCGTAAATATGCTGCTGCTTATACTGGGATTTATCGTTCTCGGAAAAAAATTCGCTGCAAAAACTGCATATTGCAGTATTCTTCTGTCGGTTGCACTTTCCGCGCTGGAACGAGTCTGTCCGATGGATCATCCGCTGACCGATCAGACAATGCTGGAGCTCTGTTTTGCAATTGCACTTCCGGCGCTGGGTTCTGCAATTTTATTTAATATCGGTTCTTCAAGCGGAGGAACAGATATCATTGCAATGATCCTTAAGAAATACAGCAGCTTTGATATTGGTAAAGCACTTCTGGTAACGGATATCCTGATCACAGTCGCCGGCTGCTTTGTGTTTGATATCAAGACAGGGCTGTATTCATTCCTCGGACTGACGATCAGATCCTTTATGATCGATAACTTTATTGAAAGTTTTAACCTTTCCAAGTATTTTAATGTAGTTTGTGACGAACCGGAACCGATCTGCGATTTTCTGGTTCATGAACTTAATCGAAGTGCAACGATCGTAAATGCACAGGGTGCTTTTTCAGGTAAGGATAAATATATTGTACTTACAGTCCTTAACCGTCCGCAGGCTGTACGACTTCGTAATTACATTAAAGAAAATCAGTCAGACGCATTTATGTTGATCTCAAATACAAGTGAAATTATAGGAAAGGGATTTCATAGCGTCTGATTATTTAATTTAAAGGAGAAAATAAATGGCATTTGATGGTATTACCATTGCTGCAATGGTGCAGGAACTGCATAAAAATCTTGACAATGGGCGATTTAATAAAATCGCACAGCCGGAGTCAGATGCATTGATGATCACAGGAAAAGGGGCGAACGGGCAATGCCGTTTGTTTATATCCGCGAGTCCTTCTCTTCCACTGATCTATTTTACCGGAAAGAATAAACCAAGCCCGCTGACAGCACCGAACTTCTGTATGCTTCTCCGGAAGCATCTTGGCAGTGCAAGGATCGGTAGTATTTCACAGCCTGGGCTGGAGCGCGTTGTTGAGTTTGAACTGGAACATCTGAATGAACTTGGCGACCCGTGTAAAAAATATCTGATCGTAGAGTTGATGGGAAAATACAGTAATATTATTTTCTGTGATGAGAATCGTATGATTCTGGACAGCATCAAACATGTATCATCTCATATGAGTTCTGTCCGAGAGGTTCTTCCTGGTCGGGATTATTTTCTGCCACAGACACAGGAAAAATATGATCCGCTGACTATCGGCGAAGAAGAATTTAAGTCTGTTGTATGTAGAAAGCCGTGTAATATCTCGAAGGCAATCTATACAACACTGACTGGTATCAGCCCACTGATTGCCGAGGAAATCTGTTATCGTGCTTCCATCGATGGAAGTGATGCTGCACAGTCATTAGACGAAAATGCTTCAGTACATCTCTATCATACATTCAGGCGGCTGATCGAGCAGGTACAGGAGGGGGATTTCACTCCGAATATCATCTATCGCGATGAAGAACCTGTTGAGTATGCGGTTCTTCCACTTTCACAGTATGGTCCGGAATATCACAGTGTAACATTTGAATCCGTATCAGAAATGCTGGAAATATACTATGCGTCAAAAGAAATTCTTACCAGGATCCGTCAGAAATCCTCCGATCTTCGGAGAATTGTGCAGACAGCACTTGAGAGAAACCGTAAGAAACTTTCCCTTCAGCAGAAACAGATGAAAGATACTGCAAAGAAGGATAAATATAAAGTATACGGGGAACTGATCAATACGTACGGATATGGGCTGGAAGAAGGCTGTAAGTCTTTTAAGGCATTGAATTATTATACGAATGAAGAGATTACGATTCCGTTAGACCCGACTATGACACCGGGTGAAAATTCCAGGAAATATTTTGACCGTTACGGAAAGCTGAAACGAACAGAAGAAGCTCTGACCGGGCAGATTGCCGATACAGAATCCGAGATCGAGCATCTGGAATCTATCTCTAATGCATTGGATATTGCACGGGCAGAAAGTGATCTGAGTCAGATTAAAGAAGAACTGACGGAATATGGCTATATTAAAAAGCATTATTCAAATAAAAAGGGACAGAAAGCACAGGCAAAATCGAAACCATTCCATTATATTTCCAGTGATGGATTTGATATTTATGTCGGAAAAAACAATTTCCAGAATGATGAACTGACATTTAAGATGGCGACCGGTAACGACTGGTGGTTCCATGCAAAGAAAATGGCCGGTTCTCATGTGGTAGTTAAGACTCCGGATGGAGAACTCCCAGACCGTACTTTTGAAGAAGCCGGCAGACTTGCTGCTTATTATTCAAAAGGCCGGACTGCTCCAAAGGTAGAAATTGATTACATTCAGAAAAAGCATGTCAAGAAACCAGGCGGTGCAAAGCCGGGATTTGTAGTATATTATACGAACTACTCTCTCATGGCGGCACCGGATATTTCAGATATCAAAGAAGCCCCCCAGTCTTAACTGGAGGGCTTTTCTTATGCCTTTTATGCAAACGGGCAACTCTTATTTTGCAACAAAGTTGATGATCTTATTTGGAACATAGATTTCCTTGATGAGGTTCTTTCCTTCCAGGAAGGATGCGATTCTTTCATCTGCTTTTGCAATTTCAAATGCTTTTTCTTTATCGCAGCCATTAGGAAGAACTACGGTTCCTCTTACTTTACCATTGACCTGAACACCGATTTCTACTGTCTTGGCGATTGTCTTACCTTCATCGTATACCGGCCACGGAGCAACTGCAAGCAGTCCCTCTCCGCCAAAGAATTCCCAGATCTCTTCACAAAGATGAGGAGCAAACGGGCTTAAAAGTTTAACGAAGATGCCTAAGTCTTCTTTACTGATATGTCCTTCTGCCGTGATCTCATTGATCAGAGTCATAAGGCTGGCGATTGCAGTATTGAATTTCAGGTTCTCGATATCGGAAGAAACCTTCTTGATCGTACGATGGATCTTCATTTCCAGTTCTTCAGAAACAGGTTCCTCAGAAAGGATATCTGTCAGACCTGCCACACGGTCAAGGAATTTCTTACAGCCTTTTACGGAACTGTCGCTCCAAGGAGTTGCTGCACCATAATCACCCATGAACAGTACATAAGTACGAAGGGTATCTGCACCGTACTCTTCTACGATGTCAAGCGGGTCGACAACGTTTCCTTTGGATTTACTCATCTTATCTCCGTCCGGTCCGAGGATCAGTCCCTGGATGGAACGCTTTGCGTATGGTTCCGGAGTATTTACAACACCCAGATCATACAGGAAATGATGCCAGAATCTGGAGTAGATCATATGTCTGGTAACGTGTTCCATACCACCGTTATACCAGTCAACCGGCATCCAGTATTTCAGTTTATCCATATCAGCCAGTACCTGTGTGTTATGCGGATCGGTATATCTTAAGAAATACCAGGAAGATCCTGCCCACTGAGGCATGGTATCCGTCTCACGTTTTGCTGCAGCTCCACATTTCGGGCATGTACAGTTTACGAAGGAATCAATCTTTGCAAGTGGTGACTGTCCGTCTTCACCTGGTTCAAAGTCTTTCACATCCGGCAGACGAAGCGGAAGTTCTTCTTCCGGAACGGCTACGACACCACAGTTCGGGCAGTGAATAAGCGGGATTGGCTCACCCCAGTATCTCTGTCGGTTGAATGCCCAGTCTTTCATCTTGTACTGAACGCCGGCTTTACCAATACCCTTCTTCTCAAGTTCTTCCAGCATGCGCTCGATAGAATCTTTTTTCTTAGTATAACCGTTCAGGAATTCGGAATTGATCATCTCACCGTCACCTGTGTAGGCTTCTTTTGAGATATCGCCACCTTTGATAACTTCGATGATATCAATGCCGAATTTCTTTGCGAAATCATAGTCACGCTGGTCATGAGCCGGTACTGCCATGATCGCACCTGTACCATAACCCATCATTACATAGTCCGCAATGTAGATCGGAATCTTCTTACCATTTACAGGATTAATTCCCTCAAGTCCCTGAATACGTACACCAGTCTTGTCTTTGACGAGCTGAGTTCTTTCGAACTCTGTTTTCTTTGCACACTCATTACGATATGCAGTGATCTCATCCATATTTGTGACTTTATCTTTATATTTATCGATGATCGGATGCTCCGGTGCGATTACCATGAAAGTAACACCGAACAGGGTATCCGGTCTGGTTGTGTAGATCTCAAGTTTCTCGTCGATTCCGTCGATGTCGAAGTTTAC
>CAVBPN010000174.1:0-1950 GCA_963597235.1 bacterium | reverse complement strand
CCTTTTGATTTACCAATCCAGTGGATCTGCTGCTGTTTTACGTTTTCCGGATAGTCTACATCCTTCAGACCTTCCAGGAGTTTATCAGCGTACTGAGTGATCCTCAGATACCATACGTCTTTGGATTTCTGTACAACCTCGCTGTGGCAGATATCACATTTACCGCCCTGGCTGTCCTCATTGGAAAGAACAACTTTACAGTGCGGACAGTAGTTTACAAGAGTTCTGTCTCTGAAAACAAGACCTTTTTCAAACATTTTGAGGAAGATCCACTGTGTCCATTTATAGTAGTCTTCATCTGTTGTATCGATTACACGGTTCCAGTCAAAGGAAAATCCGACTTTCTTTAACTGGTTGGAGAATTTCTTGATGTTCTCATCTGTGATGATACGTGGATGTGTTCCTGTCTTTACTGCATAATTTTCGGTAGGAAGACCAAATGCATCAAATCCGATCGGGAAAAGTACATTATATCCTTCCATACGACGTTTTCTGGAAATAACCTCAAGGCTTGAGTATGCTTTAATGTGTCCGACATGCATACCTGCACCGCTTGGATATGGAAACTCTACCAGGCCATAGAACTTAGGTTTATCACTGTTGTCTTTGGCTTCGAAGACTTTGCTTTCTTCCCATTTTGCCTGCCACTTGGGCTCGATCTTTTTAAACAAGTATTTCATTTCTATGTTTCCTCCAACATTGTTATCTAACAATTGATTTTAATTCAATACGCTTCGTTTGTCAACATTTCTATTGCGGTACCGAAGGGGTGTGACACCGCATTTTTCACGAAAAATTTTACCGAAGTAGACATTTGATGAAAAGCCACATTGATAACTGATATCTGTAATAGACATTTCGGTATCATCCAACAGTCGCTTTGCCATATTTAATCGATATTCCATGACATATTCAAGTGGTGTCTGACGGATCGTATTGCGAAAACAGCGGATACATTCCCTTGTACTGACAGAGGCTGCTTCGGCAATGTCATTCAGGGTCAGTTTCTCACTGTAATGTGCGTGAATAAATGTAAGCATGTTCTGGACACGTTCCTGGTTCTGAAAATTGACAGTATGTGTCGGCTGCTCTCTGATCTCCTCCAGAAGCAGAAGCCATAGTTCGGAAAAAAGATTTCTTGTCTGAAATTCAACATTTTCCTGATGCTGCAAGGCACTTGCCCGGCGAAGTTTCTGAAGGATTTTCTGCTGATTTGGGGTTTCACCGGTAAAAATAAGAGCATCAATATTTTTGTTATGAATCACCGGATCCAGATATTTTGTTGCAAATATACTCTTAAAGTGGCCGCTCAAGAATATAGGATGAAACAGATGGGTATGCCCCAGCGTGGAATCTGATCCTTTGGAAAAACGCGAAAGAACATTGCTGTTTGTAAAATAGCCCTGATTTTTCTGAATATGGTATGTGCGGTTGGCAAGTGTGATATCAATCTGGCCATTCAGGACATAACCAAATTCTACTTCTTCATGCCAGTGCCAAGGAATCGGACCGGCCTTGAAATCTGCTATATGCATGGTGTATGGATATTCTGTTGTTAAACCGGCTACGGTTTCCTGCTGATTATAATTCAACTGGATATTTTGAGCATTTACATTTACTGCTGTTTGCTTCATGGAATTCTCCCTCGTACAATATTATATTATGATATTGTCGCTATTATTATATTTTATATACATAATTATATATAAAAATCACCAGTATATCAATATAATTATATTAAATCAAAAAACAAAACAAAGAACAAAATTACCAAAAGGGAGCGGATTCAAAAATGACATATTTTTATTTTCATCTTCTAAAAAAATATCAGGAAACTGTTCCCTGTAAACTGGAACAGGTGACCTTGAAAGATCTTGAAGCTTTTATTTTGAAATCAGGAAAGGAGGAATCGGGTTATGATGTATTACGCAGTCCTCATAGTAATTATGG
>CAVBPN010000173.1:2605-5150 GCA_963597235.1 bacterium | reverse complement strand
GCGGGATACTACCTGTGAACAGTTACATTTAATTTTAAACAATCTGTCCTTTGTTTTTCAGATATGTCAGAAATCCCTCGCATCCTCTGACTACATCGCGATATGTGATCTCGAAATTACCCGTATACCATGGATCCGCGATGTCTCCATGTTCGTCCGCATAATCCAGCAAAAGACTCACTTTACCTTCTGGATCTTTTCCAAGAATCCGAAGCATGTTCCTTCTGTTTCTCTCTTCCATGCCGATCAGATAATCATATTTATCATAATCCGATTTCTTCAGCTGCACTGCCCGTTTTCCGTCACAGGAAATTCCATGCTTCGCCAGTTCACGTTTTGCCGGAGGATACACCGGATTACCGATTCCATTCCAGATTTCTTCTGTACTCGTCGCTGCAGAGGCGATGTAAAACTGGTCACTCAGCCCACGGGTGCTGACCATGTCCTTAAAGATAAATTCTGCCATTGGGGAACGGCAGATATTGCCGTGACACACGAAAAGTACTTTTATCATGCCCGTCTACTCTCCTTTTTGTATTTTATTTCAGTCTTTTCCCTGCTTTTATAAATTCTTTCCAAGTGTCTCAAACTCCTTCATAGCCACATCATCTTTTGCAAGCTCATCCTTCGCATTCGCAGAATATGGTTTGTAGAACAAAATATCCCAGGATAAATAATTTGCTATACAATCAAACTGACCCTTAATCAGGTCATACTGGGAATCTCCGACCGGTGCTCCGCCAATCACAATAATACCAACTTTTTTGTTTTTCATTTGTATTCCACGGCAATAGCACTTGTCAATAACCTGTTTAATCTGTGCAGTGATTCCCCACCAGTAAACCGGTGTTGCAAAAAGGATCATATCTGCCGCTGCAATCTTGTCGATTGTCGGGTTTGTATCATCTTTATCTACACATCCCTTATGGCACTGACAGACACCACATCCTTTACATGGGGCAATATGTAATTTATCCGGATTGATCACCTCAATCTCGTTACCTTCAGATGCACCTCTAATAAACGCATTGATTGCTGTTAATGTATTTCCTTTTCTTGCACTTCCGTTAATGATTACAATTTTCATAGTATTTTCCTCTTTTCACTTTTATTTACAAACCCGATCTCTTTACAAAATTCGTTCTGGTTTAAACCTCAGATAGTCTGCTGAAACAAGTCGATACATGATTCCATTCACCTCGCCTTTAAAGCTATCGTCATATCTTGCTTTTCCATGGCAGTGAGAATAAATCACCTGCTCTGCTCCATATTCTTCTGCCAATTGCGTAAACGGACTTTCCTGTTCGCCGATGGTTGTCGGTGGGTAATGCAGGAACATAATAAACTTATCATAGCCATCCGCCTTTGCTTTGTCAAAAGATATACGCAGCCGTTCTACTTCCCGCTCTCGGATTTTCAGAAAATGTTCTATCGAATCCTTTCCCTCGTAACAATATCCCTTAGTTCCCACAAGAGCATAGTCCTCGTAAGTATAATAATTATTCTGAAGAAACTGAAGTCTTCCTTCAAAGGTATCATTTAATTTCGAGGTTTTCTTCGCATCCCAGAACATATCATGATTTCCCCGAAGTAAAATCTTTCTTCCAGGAAGTTCTTCAATAAACCGCAGGTCCTCTTCACATTCCTCCAGATTTCGCCCCCAGCTGTGATCTCCTGTAATAACAATTGTATCAGTATCTTTCACAGCTTTCCCGACATATTTCTGAATTTTCTTTTCATGATTCTTCCACACCGGGTCAAAAATTTCCATTGGCTTGTCCACCGAAAAAGCCAGATGAAAGTCTCCCATTGCCCACAATGCCATTATCCGACGCCTCCTCATCCAACCGAAAATATCAGAATCTTCTCCCGTTCATTTTTCCCGTCAAACAGATCTTCTGTATCAATTTCGTCATAAAACATCAATTGTTCTTCTGTCATGAGGCAGCTGACATATTCTTCTGACGGATAATAAAAGAACAGTAAAATTTCTCTTGGTTTATCATAATATGACTCATAGATTCTGGCAAGAACCTTCCTCAAGATCTCTACTGAAAATGGATTAAAGAAATAACACCTGTCCACTTCCGTCGGTACTGCATATTCTTCTGCACTGGTCAAATTGAATGAAACTCTTCTTCCCGACACAGCATGTTCTCTGTTTATTTCTGCACCTTCAAAAATCCGCTCATCGTATTCCACTCCAATAGATTTGCATCTCGTCTGATAGGACAGGTAAAAACAAACTCTTCCCTTTCCGGTTCCATAATCAAGAAGTGTATTCTTCTTACTAATCAATCCACTGTTTGCCAGCCGTTCCAGCACGCAATACTGCGTCGGTTCATATGGATATCTGTACTGGTCTGAGCGAGAATCATCCCGTCCGGTGGTTTTAATCTTCAGCAGCTTATCCCATTGAGTTTCATTTTGATTCATAAATTTTTCCATTCCTTCTTATTCTAAAAAGCTCAAAATCCGTTCTACATATACCTGCAACGTCTCGTCATCACTTCCAAATATTTCATGCTTACTTCCGGACATATAT
>CAVBPN010000173.1:0-2595 GCA_963597235.1 bacterium | reverse complement strand
CATATATACATGCTCACACGAAGTTCTGCCTTTTCGCTGCAGTTTCTTTGCAAATTTCTGTATCGCACGGACAGACACAAAATCATCTTTTTCTGCTTGGAATATGAGTACCGGTGCGGAAATTTTCTTCCATCCATGATATCTTATATACCAGCTCATTCTTATCGAAGCCAACAGCCAGCCATAAGAAGCAGCACTTGTCTGAATTTCCTTGCACTGTTTCCTTATCTCATTATACCTCGTAAATCTTGCTTCCGAAACTGCTGCACTTGTCTCAAGAGTTTCACTTCCATCATAAGACTTTTGTCCAATCACATACTTTGCATTTCTCCCTACCAGGCATTCCACCTGTGCAATTGCTACCGTCACCGGCCATGGTACACTTCCGGTAAGCGGCCGGATCATCGGAGAGCTTAGAATAATTTTCTGAAAAAGCTCCGGTTCCCACAAAGCTGCAATCGTTCCAATCGCTCCTCCCATAGAATGCGCAAACAAAATCAGTGGTAAATCGGACCAGGCCTTTTTTGCTGCATGACACACCTTCAGGAAATCCCGCACAAAACGTTTCCACGTATCAATATGTACCAATGACGGATCCGCTGTCAGTCGATAACTCAAACCGTGCCCCGTATGTTCCGGCATGCACACATGATATCCGGATTTCATGAAATAATATATCATTTCATCATATTTCGGTGCACCTTCCGTAAAACCATGGCTGATGATAATCACGCCCTTTGGCCTGTCTGTCTCATAAAATTTTACATGAAGTTTCCCAGCTTTTTCCCTTCCTTCAGGCTCTTTTGCCCCTGTAATATAACATTCCCTGCAATGTGTCTGCAAATACGGTTCCACTTCATTTCGCATAGTATCTGCAAATTTATCTTCCTGTATAATTCTCATATGTAACGCCTCTACTACATTTTCTCTCATTTTCAGTTACTGCTGTACTCTTTCTCCAATAATCCCATTGATTTTTTTCTCATTATAAAATACCAGTATGATTCCACCGATACAACAAAATACCGCTGCTCCAAAAGCTGCCACACGATACCCGGTTCCGTCTCCCGCACCAATCGTAGACACTGCTGTGAAGATCAGCATAGAAAGACTCTGTCCCAGTTTAAATGCAAAAGTTCTTGCTGCATAAAACATTCCTTCGCGATTACTTCCAGTCTTGATCGAATCACTCTGTGCAATGTCAGCCACTACCGCCTGCGGAAGAATTCCAAAAATTGCCATAGGAAGTGCAGCCACAACCGTCAGAATCAGCCCCTGAACTGTTGCCGGAATAAATGTCATTTTTCCCATAAAGCCTGTGTAAAAATAAGCCAGACTGAATACCGCAAACGCAAAAAGGATCATCTTTTTCTTTCCAAGTTTCGGTGTAAGTTTATTTACCGGAACATAAAATAGCAGAGATAATGCAGTCATTCCGACAAAATACAGCGTGGTCATTGTCTCCGGAAGTTTCAGAAGGCTGGTTACAAAAAACGGCAGCCCTGTCTGAAACATTGTAAGTGCAATCCAGTAAAAAATATCCGAGCCGACAAATTTACAAAACTCACCATTCTTAAATGTCGCAACCAGTGAACGAAATGCAGATTCTTTTGCAGGAACCGTATTCACATAATCTTTTTCTCTGATGCAAAATACCGGTACCAGCATGCAGATAAATGCTACAGCAGCCATCAATGTAAACGTCACACGAATAGCTCCGACTCTGCCAAACATAGGAATAAAAGCTCCCCAGATTGTCGGTGCCAGATAAGCCACTGCTGTTCCTGCAATAAAAGTAAATGAAATGACGGTAGAAATATTCAGTCTCTCCTGCTGTGTATGTCCCAATTCCGGAATCAGCGCATTATATGGCGTGCAATATGCAGTGATGGAAAGATAATATGCCAGGATCATCACCAGCAAAAATGCCGCATTGATCCAACTGTTTTTATTGACCGGTGACCAGAATACTAATACTGTAGAAAGCGCCAACGGTAACGATGCCCATTTCAAGAATGGAATCCTTCGTCCATTCTTTGATGTGCATCTGTCGGACCAGGATGCGATCATAGGATCTGTAAACGCATCAAAGATTCTTCCAAATGCTGTAATTCCACCAATGATCGTAAAAATCCCAAGAACCACCAAGCCCTGGGGAATAAACACCGTCTGCCCCTGGCTGATTGCCATCTTGTCCGGCTGATAAAAATAAACGAGCCAGTTTGATATAATTCCGGATAACATTGCCCATCCAAACTGTCCTGCTGCAAACTGCCATATTTTTGCTGTTGTTAATTTCTTCATATCGCACCTCCTGATACATATTGTAATTTTATCCCTTGATTCCCCTCAACAGCAGCTCTGTGACAATATGGAACTGCCGATTTCCTTCAACTGCCTGATCCGAAAAGAGAATTTCTCCTCCCACCGCCAGTTTCTGCATCACTGCCAAAAGAGTATGTGTCAACGAGAAATACATCTCGTCTATTGAACAGGTAAAAAACAGACTTTCATCTGCCAGCCCTTTTTCCAGTGCATCTGCCACATATGGTTTCAATCGGAGGATACCGCTCTCATCATCTGCCAATCGTTCTT
>CAVBPN010000172.1:3079-5935 GCA_963597235.1 bacterium | reverse complement strand
TTTCTGAACCAGCTCAAATTCATCGACGATTTCTTTAGATGGAGCCTTTGTAGCAAGACTTACCAGAATGATCATGATGCAGGATAACAGGAACGCCGGAAGCAGTTCATAGAAATTCAGGAAAGATACATTTGGACGGACAAGATATTTCCATACAAATACCATTACACCACCGGAAACCATTCCTGCCAGTGCCCCCTGCCAGTTTGTACGTTTCCAGAACAGTGCAAACAGCACGACCGGTCCAAATACCGCACCAAATCCGGCCCACGCAAAGGATACGATATTAAATACAGAGCTGTCCGGATTACGTGCAATGATAACAGCTACCACTGCGATCAGAAGCAGGGTAACACGGTCTGCAACCATACTCTCTTTCTTGTCAGCTTTTTTCTTCAGGATACTTCCAAGAAGGTCGGAAGATACTGCGGAGGAAGCTGCCAGAAGCTGTGAATCGGCTGTAGACATGGTGGATGCCAGAATTCCTGCAAGAATCGTACCACCAAGCAGTGCCGGAAGCACGCCATATGTACTTAAAAGATCCGCAATCTTAACGATGATTGTTTCTGAATTGAATCCCTGAAGCATTTCCAGTTTTCCTGCCTCTGTCATTCCGAGACCAATTACACCGATCAGTACTGCTACTGCAAGTGAGATCACAACCCATGTAGTAGCTACTCTCCTTGATAAAGAAAGTTTTTTCTCATCTTCAATCGCCATAAAACGCAGAATGATATGCGGCATTCCGAAATATCCAAGTCCCCATGCAAGCATGGATACGATATTAATAAATGGATATGCTGCTTCTGTTCCACTTACCGGATCATAAGTCGTCATCATCGTCAGATAACCCGGCAGAGATTCTGCATGATCAATGACTGCAGATGGACCGCCAGCTACAGTTACGCCAAAGTAGAACACAATGATCAGGGCAATAGACATAATGATGCTCTGAATAAAGTCAGTAGTAGACGCAGCAAGAAATCCTCCAAGAGTTGTATATCCAACAATTACAAGAGCACTGATGATCATTGCTGTAAGATATTTTACACCAAAGAGACTGGAAAAAAGTTTTCCACAGGCAGCAAATCCGGAAGCCGTATACGGAATAAAGAAAATAACGATAAAAACTGCTCCGATAGACTGCAACAAATGTCTGTTGTCTCTGAAACGGTTACTGAAGAATGATGGCAATGTAATTGAATTACCCGCTACATGTGTATAAAGACGGATTCTTTTTGCAACGATTTTCCAGTTAAGATACGTTCCAATCGCAAGTCCTATGGCTGTCCATCCGGCATCAGCGATTCCAGACAGATAGGCAAGACCCGGAAGTCCCATTAAAAGCCAACTGCTCATATCAGAAGCTTCTGCACTCATCGCTGTAACCAGCGGTCCAAGTTTTCGTCCACCCAGATAAAAATCGGACGTATCATTATTTTTCTTGGAACAGAGATATCCGACATAGAGCATTGCACCCAGATAAACAATGATTGTTATCATGATGCAGATGTGTGATGTTGTCATAAGTTCCTCTCCCTTCTGAAATAGAATGCATATTTATTCATCCTTTGATATGCATATACCTACAATATTATTCGAAAATGAAAGAAAAGTAAAGAAAATTCTTGGCAAAAAATGACACTGTTTTTGCCAAAAACCAAAACAGACAAAAAACATCGGAAATGCCGCAAAAATAGCACAAAATCCACCAATAGGCCACTCAGGATTTGTCGAAAAATCTAAGAAATTGTCTGACGAATCATGTTGACGATACGCTGTCATGAATTATAGAATAATGGCGAAACCTATAGTTATTGCACAAACGGAGGATTAAAAATTGGAAAACAAAAACGAAGTTGTAATCGCAAGCTACATCGAAAAAATGATGGGAGAAAGGAGAAAAAGAATATTTGATTCAGATGAGTATATTCAGCAGGATAACGGAGATCTGGATTATCTGGAAGAACGCTACAGCAGTCTGAAAATACCTTATGTGATGAGAAGAGTCGTAGATGACTACATTGCATGCCTGGAGTCAAGAGATGAAAGATATGCAGATATGTCCTATATAGCAGGTATGGGAGATGCAATATCCCTGCTTATTAAAATGGGAATGTTAAATAATCAGGAGCAGCAGCTCAGTATCAATGCTGAATAAAAATGGAAAGGATTCAAATATACAATACTACATATTATCGTTTATGCAATAAAAGACTATATTTATTTTAAAAAAGGCATAGCCGGGGAAATTCGGTGGCGCAAAACTATAGGGTCTAAGCGAAGGTATGACAGCCAGTTGCTAGAGAGATATTTATAACTCTTTTATAATTAAAACAAAAAAAGTTGACGGGCATCCGTGGTTTCAGGATGAATCGTCAACTTTTTGTATTTTACCAGAGATAGGAAAAGATTGAAGCTCCGATAACAGTACACAGACCGCACACAACGATTGCCAGACTGCTCATCGCTCCTTCTACTTCTCCAAGCTCCATTGCTCTTGCAGTACCTACCGCATGAGATGCGGTACCGATTGCAAGTCCTCTGGAGATCGGGCTTTTAATACGAAATAGTTTGCAGATAAATTCTGCTGACATATTTCCGAGAACACCGGTGATAATGATCACTGCAACAGAGATCGTCACATATCCGCCAAGCTCCTCAGAAACGCCCATACCGATCGCTGTTGTAATGGATTTTGGAAGCATGGTCACATATTCTTTGTGGCTCAGACCGAATACGACTGACATTGCAAGTACTGTTCCAAGGCTTGCGATCACTCCTGAGATAACGCCTCCAAGTATCGCTCCGATATTCTTTTTCAGCAGATCAAGCTGCAGGTACAGAGGGATCGCC
>CAVBPN010000172.1:0-3069 GCA_963597235.1 bacterium | reverse complement strand
TCATAAGCCAGAAGACTGATCACGATTCCTACAGTTGCTGAACTTAAAATCAGATTATCCATATTACTTCTTCTCTCCTTTTCCTATTCTTGAAATTAAGAAATCTGTCACTTTTCCGGTCACGATCATAACTACAAACGTAGATACAACTGTGATCACAAGAAGCGGCACCAGGAAAGACTGCAGCTGGCTCCAGGATGTGATCAGACCAACTCCTGCCGGAATGAACATAAGCGGCATGATCTCAATCAAAAATTCACCGGTTTCCTTTACATGCTCCACTTTGATCACTTTCAAAAGAAGAAGCAAAAACATCAGAATCAGTCCATAGATACTGCCCGGTATCGGAAGCGGGATAAAATATTTCATGATCTCCCCCGCACAGGTCACAGCAAGGATGATTCCAAACTGTCTCAGATATTTCACACTATTCGCCTCCCGAATTATAATGTTGTCATTGCCCATATCATCTTATCTTTTACGAACAACAAATCGAGATTTATTATAGCACACCCTCTTTTATCGTAACAAGTCAAATAAAGTACAAAAAACTGCCATAATTACGGCAGTTTTTTATATAAAAATTTAATTAATGTCAATTTTTGGTCTTTCCTTTATTTTCTCAGATCAGAGATTTCTGAAAAGATTCCATTGCAAAATCATAAAATTTACGAGAGCATCCGGACAGTTTTTCTCCTTTCAGATTCGCCATAACAAGTTTCCAGGAAGCATTCAGGCTTTTATCAAGAAGATACCATTCCAGATTTTCCGTTCCAGAATACAATGTCAGATAGGACTGTGGAAGGATCGTTACTCCCATTCCTGCTGCCACAAGACGCTTCGCTGTCTCCATATTTCTGGTAGTACAGCAGATTTTTGGTGTAATTCCGGCATTATCCAGAATCTGATCTGTCATCTGCCGTAATTTCTGTCTTTTGGCAACCATAACAAATGGAATATCTTGCAGTTTCTTCAGATCCTCTGCAAACAACTGCTGCACTTCCCTGAATTGAAGCTGATTTTTCATTGATTTCGGAATGACCAGATAAAAAGGATCCTCCGAAAAACTCTTAATCTGCACCTCATTACCGGTGTCATGTTCATGCATGATACAGAAATCTACTTTTTTCTCAAGAAGAAGTTTTTCCAGTTCGGAAGAGTTTCCTTCCCGGATGTTGACCTGGACCTTCGGGTACTGTGCGGCAAATGCCGGCAGGATCGCAGGAAGCAGACAGGTGCCAAGATTCATTGGGATCCCGACTGTGACGGTCCCTTTCTTCATCTCCATGCATTCTTCCAGATCTTTTTTGTATTCGCGGTATAGTTCGTCTACCTGTTTCAGTGTCTCAAGGATGTGCCGTCCATACTCGGTGCTCCGGACTCCTCTTCTGTTTCTGATAAAAAGCGGATTCCCCAGATCTTTCTCGATCTGCCAGAGTTTCTGGCTCAAGGATGGCTGTGCCACAAACAGCTTTTCTGCTGCCGCGGAGATGCGCCCCTGTTCGTTCACTTCCAGAAGGTAGCGGATCTCCTGCTCTGTCCAGGAATGGAGGCTGTGGCACTCTTTTGTCGTCTCAAGGACTTTCCTGGCAAAGCGGATCGTCGTCTCACCTTCCGCTGTCAGCACAAGTCCTTCTCTTGTCCGCTTAAACAGAGGAGCATCGATCTCTTCCTCCATGTTTTTGACTGTCCTCGTCAGTGTAGACGAATCTTTATGCAGTACGGCTGCTGCTTTCTGGATATTTTCTTCTCTGGCTATTGTACAAAAGTATCTTAACTGACGCTCGTTCATGATGCTCCTCCTGACTGTATATTTCTTTTATCTGAGCAGATCTCTTCTGCTGTGATAGGTGGTATGAAGTAACTTGTGGGATTTTTCGCTTAAAGGCTCTCCCAGATATTCTTCATATAATTTCTGTACATAAATGTTTTCATGTGACTTACGGATCGGAAGTTTCTGGTCTTCCTCATAGATTGCTCTCTGGCGTTCTCTTACTTTTGCCATGGTCTTTGGTGCATTTCCGCCGCCTCCGATGCAGCCGCCCTCGCACGCCATTACCTCGATAAAATGATACGGGGATGTTCCGGCTTTGATCTGTTCCAGGATACCTTCCACGTTCTTGAGTCCGTGGACGATCGCAACACGGAGCTCCTGACCCTTGATCGTAAGGGAAGCTTCACGGATTCCTTCAGGGCCACGTACCTGCATGAATTCCAGTTTCTCAAGAGTCTCCCCTGTGAGCACTTCGTATACTGTACGCAGTGCCGCCTCCATAACGCCGCCGGTGCTTCCGAAGATCTGTCCTGCCCCGCTTCCAAGACCGAACGGTGCATCAAATTCCTGATCCTCCAGATCCTCAAAATGGATTCCTGCGGTACGGATCATCTTGGCAAGCTCTACCACTGTGATGGAGATGTCTACATCCTGGAATCCGCTGTCGTGGAATTCTTTTCTCCTGCATTCAAATTTCTTTGCGGTACATGGCATGACGGACACGCTGCAGATGTCTTTCGGATCGATCTTTTCTTTCTCTGCAAAAAAGGTCTTGATGACAGCTCCGAACATCTGCTGCGGGGATTTTGCTGTAGAAAGATGGTCAAGCTGGTCATAACCATAAGTCTCACAGTATTTTACCCATGCCGGACAGCAGGAAGTGATGAGCGGCAGAGTTCCGTGGTTCTGCATTCTGTGAAGGAACTCTGTTCCCTCCTCCATGATCGTCAGATCCGCGGTAAAATCAGAGTCAAATACTTTGTGGAATCCGATCTTTCTGAGCGCATGGACGATCTTTCCGGTTGTCACGGTTCCCGGCTTATAGCCAAGTGATTCTGCCAGTGTAATACGTACAGACGGTGCAATCTGAACCGTCATATACTTGCCTGCATCAATCTGCTCATAGATGCGCTCTGTGTCATCGTGAACAGACAGTGCTCCGACCGGACATACCTGGATACACTGACCACAGTTGACGCAGCTTGTATCTGCCAGAAGTTTTCCATATGGCGGAACGACTACCGTATCAAAACCTCTGTTTTCTTTTGCCATGACCATGACGCCCTGTTTCTTTG
>CAVBPN010000171.1:0-2312 GCA_963597235.1 bacterium | reverse complement strand
AGATTAAAGAGGCTGTTGAGAAAATGTTCGAAGGAACAAAAGTTAAGAGCGTAAACACCATGAACATGGATGGAAAGAAAAAACGTCGCGGTGTTACAGCTGGTAAAACAGCTAAAACTAAAAAAGCGATCGTAGCTCTTACAGAAGAAAGCAAAGATATCGAAATCTTCGAAGGACTTTAATCCTTAAGCTTTCTCAAATGACTATGTGCACGAAAGCACGATAAGAAATTCGAAAGGAGAAACATCATGGGAATCAAAACCTATAACCCATATACACCTTCCAGAAGACATATGACTGGATCTGATTTCTCTGAGATCACAACAAGCACCCCTGAGAAATCCTTAGTCGTATCTCTGAAGAAAAATGCTGGACGTAACAACCAGGGTAAAATTACTGTTAGACACCGCGGAGGCGGAAGCAGAAGAAAATACAGAATTATCGACTTCAAGAGAAGAAAAGATGGAATTCATGCTACTGTTAAGACAATCGAATACGATCCGAACAGAACAGCAAACATCGCTCTGATCAGCTATGAAGATGGTGAAAAAGCATACATCCTTGCACCGGAAGGACTGAAAGTCGGACAGAAAGTCATGAACGGTCCGGAAGCAGAAATCCGTGTTGGAAACTGCCTGCCACTGGAACTTATCCCGGTTGGTACTATGGTACACAACATCGAGCTGCATCCTGGAAAAGGCGGACAGATGGTTCGTTCCGCTGGTAACGGTGCTCAGCTGATGGCTAAAGAAGGAAAATATGCAACATTAAGATTACCGTCTGGAGAAATGAGAATGGTTCCGCTTGTATGCCGCGCTTCTATCGGAGTTGTTGGTAACGGCGACCACAACCTTATCAATGTTGGTAAAGCTGGACGTAAACGTCACATGGGAATCAGACCTACAGTTCGTGGTTCCGTAATGAACCCGAATGACCATCCGCATGGTGGTGGTGAAGGAAAGACCGGAATCGGTCGTCCAGGTCCGTGCACACCATGGGGCAAACCTGCTCTTGGTCTGAAGACCAGAAAGAAAAACAAACAGTCCAACAAGCTCATCGTAAGAAGACGCGATGGAAAAGCTTTATCAAAATAATAAGGAGGGTACAGAATGTCTCGTTCATTGAAAAAAGGACCTTTCGCAGATGCAAGCCTGCTTAAAAAGGTTGACGCTCTGAATGCTGCAAATGATAAATCTGTGATCAAAACATGGTCACGTCGTTCCACTATCTTCCCGTCCTTCGTAGGACATACAATCGCTGTACATGACGGAAGAAAACATGTGCCGGTATATGTAACAGAAGATATGGTAGGACATAAACTTGGTGAGTTCGTAGCTACAAGAACTTACAGAGGACACGGAAAAGACGAAAAGAAATCCGGCGTTCGCTAGTATTAAATTTTAAATATATTATCTGCCTGTTGTCCCATAAGGGGCAGCAAGGCGGTGTTACCAGATATCGATTAATTGGAAAGGAGGCACTTTAAAATGGCAAAGGGACATAGAAGCCAGATTAAGAGAGCCAGAAATGAGAGTAATAGAGAGACAAGACCGTCTGCAAAATTATCTTATGCAAGAATTTCTGTTCAGAAAGCCTGCTATGTATTAGATGCAATCCGTGGTAAAGACGTGCAGACAGCACTTGGTATCCTCACATATAATCCGAGATACGCTTCAAGCGTTCTGAAGAAACTGCTTGAGTCAGCAATCGCAAACGCAGAAAACAATAACGGAATGAGCGCAGATAACCTCTACGTTGCAGCGTGCTATGCAAACAAAGGACCTACAATGAAACGTATTCAGCCAAGAGCACAGGGTAGAGCTTACAGAATCGAAAAGAGAACAAGCCATATCACCATCGTGCTGGATGAAAGATAAGGAGGAAAAGCATGGGACAGAAAGTTAATCCACATGGCCTTAGAGTCGGTGTGATCAAGGATTGGGATTCCAGATGGTATGCAGAAGCAGACTTCGCAGACTACCTGGTTGAAGATTACAATATCAGAACATTTTTAAAGAAAAAACTTTACAGCGCAGGTGTTTCCAAGATTGAGATTGAGAGAGCATCTGACAGAGTCAAGATTATCATCTACACTGCTAAACCGGGTATCGTAATCGGTAAAGGCGGTTCTGAGATCGAAAAAGTTAAAGCTGAATTACAGAAATTCACAGACAAGAAACTGATCGTAGATATCAAAGAAGTAAAGAGACCGGACAAAGATGCTCAGCTCGTAGCTGAAAACATTGCCCTGCAGCTTGAAAACCGTATCTCCTTCAGACGTGCTATGAAATCTACAATGCAGAGAACAATGA
>CAVBPN010000170.1:1446-5087 GCA_963597235.1 bacterium | reverse complement strand
GGGTAGTAGTGATCGTGCTGATCTCGTTTGTGATCGTGGCACTGATCAACATTGTCTCAGGAAGAGGCATGAAAAGCAGAAGGTGGATCTGATGGCAATACAGGTAGATATCGAAAAAAATTTTAAAGGTTTTTCTCTTAAAGCAAAATTTGAGAGTAATACATCGGCAACGGGAATCCTTGGTGCATCCGGAAGCGGAAAGAGCATGACACTCCGCTGCATCGCAGGCATCGAGACACCGGATAAAGGAAAAATCGTGATCAATGGAAGAACGGTCTTTGATTCAGAAAAAAAGATAAACTTTAAACCGCAGGAGCGTCGGATCGGATACCTGTTTCAGAATTATGCACTGTTTCCAACGATGACGGTAAAAGATAATATTCTGTGCGGTTATCGTGGAGAAAAAGAAAAAAGGGAAGAAAAAGTCTGTGACTTTCTCAGACGATATCATCTGGAAGGACTGGAAAAACGCTATCCGGTACAGCTTTCCGGTGGACAGCAGCAACGGGTTGCACTGGCAAGAATGATGATCGGAGAACCGGAGGCTATTCTTCTGGATGAGCCTTTTTCTGCACTGGATGGATATCTGAAGGACGTTTTGCAGAAAGATATGCAGCAATTTCTGAAACAGTACCAGGGCGATATGCTGATGGTCACACACAGTCGTGATGAGGCATTTCGGTTCTGTAATGAGCTGATGCTTCTGAAAGATGGAAAGACGCTGATCTTCGGTGATACAAGAAAATTGTTCGAACAGCCACAGCTTCTGGAAGCAGCAAGACTGACCGGATGCAAAAACAGTTCGAGAATTGAGCGTATGGGAGAATATCAGGTATTTGCTCTGGACTGGGGAGTATCTCTTCACACAGAGCAGAAAGTAGAGCCGGATATGACACATATTGCAATCCGCGGACACTGGATCCGTCCGGCAGAAGAAGCCGGAGAGAACTGTGTGAGATTTGAGGCAGCAGAATATGTAGAAACAACATTTGAACATCAGTATCTGGTTAAAAGTCCGGGAATGGAGGATGGTGCAGTACTCTGGTGGATGCGCTCGAAAAAAAGCTTCCGGTCGGATCCGAATACTAACCTGCCAAAGTATTTATATTTACCGCCAGAACACCTGATGCTCCTGAAGTAAAAAATGACTCTGCCTTTGGGCAGAGCCATTTTTTTTACCAAACTGCTCCCCCTCAGTCCTTTTCCCGGTATCTGAGATACCGGGACACCAACATCGCAATCTTAAAGGTCATCGCATCTTCAAAAGTGCGAAGATCTAACCCAAACCGTTTCTGTATCTTTTCAAAACGATACACCAACGTATTTCTATGCACATAAAGCTGTCGGGACGTCTCCGACAGATTCAGATTATTCTCGAAGAAAGTACGAATAATAGCAAGTGTCTCTCCGTCAATGGAATCCAAAGATTCATCTCCGAAGATTTCTTGTATAAACATCTCACAAACAGATACCGGAAGCTGATAGATCAGGCGTCCGATGCCAAGCGTCCGATATCCAAATACACTGCGCTCGGCATAGAAGGTCTTTCCAATCTCAAGTGCCGTGCGTGCTTCTTTATATGCGTTAGAGAGATCTTTCAGATCATCGACAGTGTTACTGTAAGAAACCCAGGCCTGTGTCATGGCTTCTGTTCCGAGCATATCTACAAGCATATGTGCAATATCTTCCAGATCCTCATAGGTTTCTGTGGAAGTCAGCTCACGGACAACAATAATGCCGCGGTCATCGATTGCGGTAATGAAATCATGTGTACGTGCGGAGAAAATATTTCTGATGGTGGCAAGCGCAGGTTCATCGCGTGTCTGGCGGGTTTCTACCAGAAAAACAGCACGTCGTGCAGATGACGAGATATGAAGCTTACGGGCACGGTTGAAGGCTTCCACTCCTGTATAAGTGCCGAGGAGCAGCTTTTGCATGAAGGCATTCTTATCATTCTTTTCTGCGTGGCTTTCCAGAATACTCTGTATCTGGCAGACTGCCAGTTCGCCAATCGTGGGAACAGAATCGCCGGTTCCCCATACGATGAGAAGAAGGCCTTCGCCTTTTTCTGTTATTTTATACAGACAGCAGGAAGTATTTGCCAGGCAAAGTGCAGTGCTGTTTCGAAAATCCTCCAGTTTGGCTTCGGATGGAAGTCGTCGGTCACACGTAGTGACAAAAATGGAATTATCTTCCTGAAGCAGGCAGAAGTCAAGGTGACTGATGCGTTTCCAGTCATCCATATATTTTTGTAGTGTTCTCTGTACGGACATGAAATCATCCTTTCTGAAAAGTATTTTCTTAAAAAAAGACCCGGGGTAAATTGCCCCGGGTCTGATATTCTGATTTAATCTTAGTTTGTGATAACCAATTCTGTATCTTTGTCGAAGAAGTGAGTTTTTTCCATATCGAAATCGAATTTAACCGGATCACCTGTTTTTGCTTTTGTGCCTGGATCAACACGAGCTGTGATCTGAGTTCCGTTTACATCGAAGTACAGGAATACTTCTGCACCAAGAAGCTCGTAAACTTTAACTGTAGAAGACATGGAACCGTCAGCTTTATCTGCAACGTCTTCAGGACGGATACCCATAACAACTGTTTTTCCTACATAGCCGCCATCTTTAAGAGCTTTTGCTTTAGCAGCCGGGATAACCAGTTCGTCTTTTCCGATAACTGCAACAAGGTCAGCACCATTTTCTTTAATTTCTGCATCCAGGAAGTTCATCTGCGGGGATCCCATGAATCCGGCTACGAACAGGTTGCCTGGTTTCTGATACAGGTTCTGAGGTGTATCTACCTGCTGAACAACACCATCTTTCATAACAACGATTCTGGTACCAAGAGTCATAGCCTCTGTCTGGTCATGTGTTACATAGATGATTGTAGCGCCCAGTCTCTGGTGGATCTTGGAAATCTCGATACGCATCTGTACACGAAGTTTAGCATCCAGGTTGGAAAGAGGCTCATCCATAAGGAATACCTTAGGATTACGTACGATAGCACGTCCCATAGCAACTCGCTGTCTCTGACCACCGGAAAGAGCCTTCGGTTTACGATCAAGAAGTTTTTCAAGGTCAAGGATTCTTGCAGCTTCACGAACTGCTTTATCAATTTCAGCTTTCGGAACTTTACGAAGTTTCAGTCCGAATGCCATGTTATCATATACGGTCATATGAGGATACAGAGCGTAGTTCTGGAATACCATTGCGATATCACGGTCTTTCGGCTCTACATCGTTCATAACCTTGTCACCGATCTTCAGTGTACCACCGCTGATCTCCTCAAGACCTGCGATCATACGAAGTGTTGTAGATTTACCACATCCAGACGGTCCTACGAAAATGATGAACTCTTTATCTTCGATCTCCAGGTTGAAATCTTTAACAGCCTGGAATCCGTTTGGATAAGTTTTATTAATGTGAGATAATGATAAACTTGCCATTGTTGTTTCCCTCCAAATTAATTATATTGTTTTTTTACGTAATTTCCTTTGCTGGTTAACAGTATATCGAAAATGGAGGAAAAGAGCTAGAGCTGAATCGTACAAAGTTTCAAGCAGTTTCTTGTCATTCTGACGAAAAAACGAGAGGGGATTTTTCGTCATTTTGTCAAAACGACGGTTTCGTATGGACATGTTC
>CAVBPN010000170.1:0-1436 GCA_963597235.1 bacterium | reverse complement strand
AAAAAAATCCAAAAGAGTTATTTACAACTAACTATAGTTGGAGTATACTACTTTAATAGGAAAAAGAAAAGTTTTCTCAATAATAAAGGAGGGTTCAGATTGCAGAATACAGAAACTGAGAAAGATGAGAAGAGAACAGGATGTTACCGACACACACAGATGCAGAAGGATCTTATTATAGAGAAGCTGAAGGAACGGGGCCTGCGCATTACCAGACAGAGGATGATCCTTCTGGATATTATCCTGGAGGGAGAGTGCTCCTGCTGTAAGGAGATCTACTACAGAGCCTCTGCCCTGGATCCGAAGATCGGTGTGGCAACCGTATACCGCATGATCAATACTCTGGAGTCCATCGGGGCTATCAGCAGAAAGAATATGTACCGTGTGGCCTGCAGCACAAAAGGAGCCTGCACAGTGGAGCTGGATGATGATACGATCTGTCACCTGTCCGGGCAGAAGCTTAATGAAGTCATTCTTGCAGGACTGAAAGCCTGCGGAGAAATAAGCGGGCAGAATATCCGTACACTGGCACTGCTTCCTGTACATGAGATCGGATAAATGACCTGTGCTGTATAACACAATATAATAGGAAGAAACAGTTTGGCAAAACTAAAAATTAGAAAGACTGAACTATTAGTAAACCTAAACTGTTAGAAGAAATTAACTGAAAACTATATGAATTGTTTTAAAATTTCACAAAAAAGTACTGGACATTTGCATGCAAGTAGCTTATAATGATGAAAATGTTGAGGCGGTCACATAAATACCCTCTCACAAAAGATCAATAAAAAACAAAATATCAATCAGGAGGAAAATTATCATGGTAGATTTCAAATTTAAAAAATCAGGACTTTTTGCAGCAGGTGTTCTTTTCGGAACAGCAGGAATCAAGATCCTTACAAGCAAGGATGCGAAGAAACTTTACACAGGATGCACAGCAGCCGTTTTAAGAGCGAAAGACTGCATCATGAAGACAGCTACAAACCTTCAGGAGAATGCTGAGGATATCTACGCTGAGGCTAAGGGAATCAACGAGGAGAGAGCTGCAGCAGAAGAGGCTGTAGAGGATGTTGAGACAACAGAAGAGACTGTAGATGAGGATGCTTTCAAAGAGACAGCAGAAGAGACTACAGAAGAAGCAGCAGAAGAGAAAGCTGAGTAAAGAGGCGAGTTCCCGTGAAATTTTTTATCAAACATGAGACAAGAGGCAGGATCCGTATCCACCTTGATCAGAAGAGAATGAGTTATGAGCAGGCTGATACACTGGCATATTATCTTGAGAACCTTAACGGAGTAGTTACTGCCAAGGTATACGAGAGAACCTGTGATGCAGTAGTAACTTATCAGGGAAGCAGAGATGAAATCATCCGTGGGATCAGTGCATTCCATTATCAGGATGTGGAAGTTCCTTCCCAGGTACTGCAGAGCTCAGGAAG
>CAVBPN010000169.1:19950-21925 GCA_963597235.1 bacterium | reverse complement strand
TTTTATATGAATTTTCGCATGAACTACAAAACAAATTCCAGTTATCCCTTTCAGACGTTTATTCAGATGGAATTTTTCTTCCTGATAAACATTCCACATCTTCGGTTTCTGATAAATAAATTCACCGATCAATGTTCCGCCTTCTTCCGGCATTCCTTCATAAATCTGAATTTCATAAGGATCATCTGACAACGCAAAAATCGGTACTGTAATTTCATCAGAACCATACGCTCCAAAATCTATATTTCTAAACCCAACCTGACTTTCTCCATCTCTGGCAGTCGCAACTCCATGCTCATTGCCATTTCCAATTTCTCCTCTGCTGTAATCATATAATCCAGCACTTACAAATTCATATGGATTGGTAAATGCTTTGCCAAATTCATTAATTGTAAATTCCAGAGTAGAAATAAGACGAATATGGTCAGTTCCACTTTTAGACATACATCTTACCCTAAAGTTTCCATCACTGACTGCTGTAATTTTTGCCTGTAATCCCTCTGGCTCTACTGTTGCTATCTTCAACGGAATTCCGGCATCATCCACAATACTCCAGAATACTTTCTGATCTGCTGCCTGCGCCGGGCAAAGTTCTGCGGTAATAACTGTCATTGGGTTCTCTTTATGAAGGTGTAAACCATTGCTGCTTGTCAATCGGATATTTCTTACCTGAACATCATGATTCACACAAACATCTGCATAATTTTTCTCCGGGAGATATGCTTTATCACTGATACCAGGTCTGATTTCAGCTTCCTTTACAGGTATTGTCAGGATCTTGTCAGGAATTCCCTGTGATTTAATTCGTATCGTCATATCTCCGCAGGACGTTCCGGCTTTGCACACAAGCAAAAGCTTTCCAGAAAAGAGTCTCCTGTTTCCTGATTTATATTCATCAGTATCTGTACTGTCTCCATTATCAGTTCCCACCAGAGAACCTGCTCCACATACTTCGATCTGAACACGGTTATTCGCATTTGCTACCGGAAATCCCTGTGCATCTTTCACTGATATCTCTGCAAACAAAAGATCTTCTCCATCAGCCCTCAGTTCTTTCTCAGATGTCTCCACGCAAAACTCTGCTGCTTCTCCAAAAGAATGTTGTACATCTGTAGCAAGAACAGATCCATTTTCATCACAGGCAACTGCACAAAGTTCCCCTTCTTCATACGGAATCTGCCACAGGCCGGACAATGCTGTTCCATTTTTCTGATCTAATGTACATGTTCCCTGACTTTTTCCATTGAGGAAAAGCTCTACCACCGGTGCATTGGAGCATACTCTTACATCAATCATCTGTGCTTCATTGAAATCCCAGTATGGGAAAATATGAACCATCGGATCTTTTTTGTAATCTGTCCATCCAGATTTATAGATATAAAACGAATCTTTTGGAAATCCAGCCGTATCAATCTGGCCAAAATAACAATTCCTAGTATGATATGGCGTAGGTTCTCCAATATAATCAAATCCTGACCATACAAACTGACCACAAGAATATGGATGTTCTATTTCAGCTCTGATGCAGGCTTCTGCTGATTCAGCGCCCCAGCTTGTTGTCGAGTTTCCAAGCGAAGAACACTGTTCGTCCTCATCAGCTAATATCGACTGCTGATATGGGAAATGATAAATTCCTCTGCTCTGAACAACAGACCCTGTCTCACTTCCATAAATAATCCAGTCCGGATGTTTTTTATGATGTGTGTCATAGTATTTTTCTCCATAATTATATCCTACATTTTTAACAATATCCGCACACTTTCTCGCATTTTCCCATGGAAGATAATTTGATGCAAGGGTAACCTGTGCATTTTCCTTTTTGTCATATTTTTTTACTTCGTCTCTGAGAACTTTACACCAGTACTGACCGCTTTCATCTACATGCGTATCGTAAATTTCATTTCCAATGCTCCACATAAGAAGACACGGATGATTTCTGTCACGTTTTACCCAGTTTGCAATGTCTCTCTGATAC
>CAVBPN010000169.1:15718-19940 GCA_963597235.1 bacterium | reverse complement strand
CTCTGATACCACTCTTTAAAAAATCTGGCGTAATCATACGGATTTTTTGGAGAACTCCACATATCAAAGGCTTCTGTGACAATCAGAATCCCCATCTCATCTGCCAGTTCCATTACTTCTGGTGCAGACATGTTATGTGCCAGACGGACCGCATTTACTCCCATCTGTTTCAGAATTCTGAATTTTCTTTCCATAGCTTTTTTATGAAATGCAGCACCAAGGCATCCCAGATCATGATGTTCACACACTCCATTTAATTTCAGCTTTCTTCCATTCAACAAAAATCCCTTATCTGCTGCCAGTTCCATTGTGCGAAATCCTGCTGTCATGCATTCTTTCTGCAAAATTTCCTGTTTCCTATAGAGTACTGTCTGCAATTCATAACATTGCGGATTTTCAACATCCCAGATTTCTGGTTCTTCTATCTCTGTCTGGAATAAAACCGTCACATTTTTCTGATCTGTTTTCGGAACATTTTGTTGCCCCAGAAAAATCATAGAATCCTCTTTGCTTTTCTTCACCAGAGTATAAGTAATGCTGAACAAATCTTCCGAATGCGGTTCTTCCAATTCTAATTCTGTCTCAATCTCTATGCTCCATGATTTTTTATTTTTCTGTTTTGCAGAAAAATAGATTCCGTCTGCTGTAATACAGGTATTTGAAACTTCCTTTATCCATACATTTCGGTAAATTCCAGCTCCTGTATACCACCTGCTGTTAGGTGACTGATAATTCGCAGAAATCCAGATTTCATTTTCTCCGTTTTTCAGATATTTTGTAGCTTCTACCTCAAACGTAGTGTAGCCATATTTCCATTCCCCGGCTTCTACATCATTTATAAAAATGTGACAATCCATATAAATACCATCAAACCGAAGAAACACTCTCTTTCCCTCTGTTTTTTTCCAGGAGAACTTCTTTCTGTACCATCCTGTACTGTTTTCATAAAGATTTTCCGCCTGACCGATCAGCCAGTCATGGGGAATCCCAACCTGAACAAATTCAGTCTCCCGATCTTTCATTTCTTTCAGTGTTGTACCTAATTTCTGTTTACTGAATACCCATCCATCATTAAATAATTTCATTTTTGCCTCCGTTTACTATGATAAATCAATACAAAGTGGTGCTGTCAGAAGTCCATAACTATTCTTTAGAAGTCCCTTCACTGGTGCATCTGACCATGCATATCTGATTTTTTTCATATCTTTTACTCTAATCTCACCGTCTTTTGCAGAACAAATTTTTATATTCATTCCTTCAATTGTTGCATTTACTTTATGAAAAACTTTGTCTTCTCCTGCTGCTTCAAATTCTCCCGGGTCTTCGCCATCTGTTGTCAATAATAATTTTTCTCCCTTAGTCTCAAAACCAAGCAATATTTCAGTTTCTTTTCTCTGAATACATTTTAGTCTGGGACCTTGCCAAATTATATCTTCCTCATATAGTAAATGTCTGGCAGCAAGATATGCTCTATACGCAATTTCTCTTTTATTTAACGGATGAAGATCATTTTCTTCTCCCAAATCAAGATTTACGGTTGTCATCACATCAGGCAGTTCCTGCACACGATTCTGTGCCTGGCGGATAATCGCCCAAGCGTTATTACCTCTGATATCTATATTGCACGCAGGAAGCTGTATCACAATAAAAGGCAATTTTTTCTGTTTCCAGTTTTTTCTCCAGTCACAGATCAATTCTTTCAGTAGATGTTCATATAATTCCGGATTACCGTCATTCGATTCGCCCTGATACCACAGTATACTTTTTACAGTCATATTCAAACATGGAGAAACCATTCCCTGAAACATTCCCACAGGTTCTGCTGTTATAAATTGTAATACTGGTGCCGCTTCACTTAAAACTCTTATCTGATACTCCCACTGTCCTCTAAGGCTGATTTTTTCTCCCGATATAAAACAAATATCAAACGGTTTTCTTTCTGTAATTCTTCCTTTTCCATTCCTGCATTCCAGTTTGATAAGAATTTCATTTTTTCCTTTTTTCAATAAGCCTTTGGGAATTTCATAAATACGTGGTGGAAAACAATATCCTGTTTCTCCTATAAACTTTCCATTTACATATAAGTTCGATCACAGTCTACCAGAGTCCCAAGTTTCAAAATACATGCTTTTCCAGCAAGAGCATCTGGCACTTCAAATGTCTTTTTTAAATAAAGCAGTCCACAGAAATCATTCAACCCCTGATTCTGAAAATATCCTGGAAGTTGTATTTCCTTCCATTTTGTATCTTTTGCTGTTTTGTTCAGGTGTCTCAATTTTTCATGCCATGCTTCTTCTCTTATATTCTGTTCGCCCAAAAAGCTGATACGATATTCTCTGTCTTCAAATTTTTGTTTTTCTGCTAAAAATTCAGGATAATTTTTCAGTCCTTCTTCGCTGATCCACGCCTCTGCCGGAGTCCCCCCCTTGCTTATATTGATAATACCTACAGGTACACTTTCTTTCTGCGAGATCATTTTTCCGAAAAAATACCCCAATGCTGTAGTTTCCTCCAGATTTATACCTGTGCATACTGTCCACCTCGCAGATTTATGTTCTTTCAGCGGTTCTGTAAATTCTGCACATTCTTCTACCTTGTACTGATGAACATTCACACATCCAGCCTCATCCGGAAACATTTCTCTTACTCTGCTTACAGGAAGTTCCATATTTGATTGTCCTGAGCAAACAAATACATCCCCTACATAAACATCTCTGTTTTCTGCTGTTATACCATCTTCGCTGAATATTTTAAGAACATATGGTCCCCCGGTCTCAATGCATTTTACAAATGTCTCAAAATATCCTTTTTCATCTGTAGCTGTTTTGTATATCTGTTGCTGAAAGTCTATTACAATTTCCGTATTCTTTTCATACCATCCCCACACTCTGGTGTGACTTCCCCTTTGCAGGACGCAGCCCTCACGCAAAATCTTTGGTATATGAATACACTGCATGAGCCCTTCACCTCCTAACGCTATTTTTTTATAGAATAACGTTAATTATTTCAAAAGACTCCTTTAATCTTGCCAAACATTGAGCAATTATTGCGCTGTATCCCTCTTTTCTCTGTAAACGCTGGGTGAACATCCTTTTACTGATTTAAATGTTCTGTTAAACGCACTGATTGAAGAAAATCCTGAATTCATAGCAACTTCTGTTACGCTCTGTGTTGTTGTGCTCAAAAGTTCTTCTGCTTTGCTGATTCTCTTCTGATTTAAATATTCATAAAATGTCATATTCATACATTGTTTAAAAATACGGGTAAAATGAAAACGTGAAAATCCGCTGACATCTGCAACGTCTTCTAATGACAGCGGCTCCTGATAATGCTGATTAATATAATTACAGGCACCCATAACACTTTCCATATATTCCTTTTTCTTTGATGGATTATTGTCTACAACTACATTTTTCTGGTTTCTCTTTCCCCATATCGCATTTCTTCCTATATGTATAAATATTTCAATCAGCCGGGCATAAATTGCTGCGCCGTAAAAAGTTCCTTCCTGATCATATTCTACTACAATAGCATCCATCTGCTTTTTTACAAAACTATACAACCGCTGAGGATCATCTTCCTGTGAAAGAAGCATTGCCGGAGGCAATAAGTTCAGAAGAGTTTCCATCTCTCTTAATGAATACAACAGATAATCACTGAATTGTAAAATAATACGTTCTCCTGTCCTGGGTGCTTCTATACTATGAAGTGTGCCTGAATTAATGATTAAAATATCACCTTCCTTCAGGTAATATTTCTTTTCACCAACATTCACTTTATATCCTTCATGAATAGTCATAATAATTTCTATAGCGGTATGCCAATGTTCCGGATAATCTTCATAATAAACATTACGATGCATATGGACACCCATTGAGTTTCCATAATTTATGGTTTCATGTGTTCCTTCTAATATTTCAATCATGGTATCAACATTCCTCCTCTATGCTTTATTTTCAGACTATCTTTTTCTCTCTATATATTTTATTTAACATCTCATGATAATTCAAGCAATATACGCTTTCTTTTGTGCAATATTTGAATAGCACTTCCATTAAAAATATTATAAACTGACTGCATGTAAATAATATACTTCATCTCCAACTTTTATTTACATACACATATTCAAATGGCGAAGTTTCCAAAAAAAGATGCCCACTGATCATGCGGGCATCTTTTTTACTTTTTTATTTCTACTTCTGAATACCAGATGCAAGTTTTA
>CAVBPN010000169.1:14639-15708 GCA_963597235.1 bacterium | reverse complement strand
ATCAGATTTCCTTTTACCATCCAGCTTCCTCCACATGCAATGATCTTATCATTCAAAAGGTAGCTCTCCAGGTTTCCCGGACCTATTCCTCCGGTTGGCATAAATTTTATGTCCGTATATGGAGCTGCAAGTGCTTTGATTGCTGCAATCCCTCCAAACTGCTCTGCTGGAAAAAACTTAATCACTTTCAATCCACGCTTTACTGCCTGTGCTACTTCTGAGGGCGTGATACATCCCGGGAATACCGGAATATTCTTCGAAATACAGTAATCTACAATCTCCGGATCAAACCCTGGACTTACAATAAATTTTGCGCCCGCTTTTACAGCCTGATCAATCTGCTCTGTTGTCAGAACGGTTCCTGCACCTACCAGCATATCTGGAAACGCTTCCGTCATAATTTCAATAGACTTTTCCGCTGCCTTTGTACGGAATGTAACTTCCGCACACGGAAGTCCTCCCTCACATAAAGCCTTTGCCAGCGGCAATGCACTTTCTGTATCTTCAAGCACAACCACCGGAACTACCGCAAGATTCTGAATTTGCTCAATAATGTTCATTTTATCCTCCTGTCGTCTATCAGAACTCATCATGCAGAATAACTTTCATCCACATATTTTTTTAATGTTTCACGAATTGCTCCCGGTTTTCGGATCAGTTCTTTAAAATATCCGCTAATCTGATCAGCCAGTTCGAGTTTATAAAGGTTTACACCAAAAATTTTCTCATTTTCCAGAATCGGTCTGATTTTTTCTTCAATATCCGCATCTCCCAGTGTGATATCTGCAACATACGGGCGTAATTCTTCAAGAAGCGGATCCGGGCTTAATGTAAATTTTTCTCCTTTGTCATCAATCCCCATCAGATATCTCAACCAGCCTGCCAGAACAAGGGGAATCAACTTCAAATCTCTGATATCCCGGCCTGCATCTTCTGCATAGGCTTTGATGGTTTCGCCAAAACGAATAGCAAGTTTCTGCGAAGTATCTGTCGCAATTCGCTGAGGTGTATCCGGCATAAACGGATTTGGTACTCTGACATTTAAAACAGTATCAATAAATTCTTTTGG
>CAVBPN010000169.1:0-14559 GCA_963597235.1 bacterium | reverse complement strand
CGGAAGACCTTCTTTATATCCTACAATTTCTACCATTTTCCTTAATTCCGTGTCTTTCATTTCCTCAGATATTTTTTCATATCCAAGCAGGCATCCAAAGATTGCCAGACAGGTATGAAGAGGATTCAGACAGGTACATACTTTCATTTTTTCTACTTTATCTACCGTTTCACGATCCGTAAACATCAGCCCGCCTTTTGTCAGATCCGGACGGCCATTTGGAAAATTATCTTCAATCACCAGATATTCTGTTTCTTCTGCATTGACAAAAGGTGCTACATATGTATTTCTGGATGTGATCACCGGTTCCAGTTCTTCTACTCCATCCTCCTGCAGAATTTTTTCCACAGAAGCATCCGGTCTTGGCGTAATCTTATCAATCATACTCCATGTAAAAGAAACTTTATCTGAGTTAATGTATTCTTCAAATCCTTCTTCTGCCTTTTTGTTTTCTGTCCATGCTTTTGCAAAAGCAGAAATAGCTGCATATAATTTATCGCCATTGTGAGAACAGTTGTCTGTACTTACCATTGCGACAGGTTTCTTTCCTGACAGATATCTGGCATAAAGAAGAGAAGTCACTTTTCCCATATAACTGGACGGTTTCTGCGGTCCATTTTTGAAATCCTGCGCTACATCTTTCAGTTGCTCTCCTTTTCCATTTACCAGACTGTATCCTTTTTCAGTAATCGTAAATGTTGCCATCTGAAGAGAGTCTTTTGTAAAGATCTCTTTTAATCGGCTGTATGCAGTCTCATTTTCAGAATCCAGCGGAAGTGCTTCTGCAACACTGGCAACTACTGTTTTATCAATTGTTCCATCTGATTTCAGTGTTGCAACAATTCCCAGATTATCATGCGGTATATACATTTTTTCAACAATTTCATAATCAAAACCTTCTGCCACGACCAGTCCTCTGTCAAGAACTCCTGCATTTAACAGATTCTGCACCACGCCTGCATGAAAAGCACGAAACAGATTTCCAGCTCCAAAATGGATCCAGCATGGTGCTTCTTTTGTTGCTTCTTTCATTTTATTGATATCGTACTGAGGGAGATGGTAACCTTTTTCTTCCCACTGTATTCTCTCAGAGATTCCCTGTAATGTCAGTTTCATCTTTTTTTACCTCCCCTTTATCCTCGTGTAGCCGCTTTGTCAATTGCTTCCCAGAGACCATTCAAATAAGTTGCTCCCAGAGCTCTGTCATAAAGTCCATATCCAGGCATTGCCACTTCATCCCATATCATTCGGCCGTGGTCAGGACGGATCGGACCGGAAAATCCGATTTCATATAATGCTTTCATAATCTCATACATATCAAAACTTCCGTCTGAGGAAAGATGTGCAGATTCCTCAAAATTTGTAGGCGAAATAAATTTCAGATTTCGTACATGTGCAAAATGAATTCTTCCTTTTAAGGAACGGATCATATCCGGCAGATCATTATTCAGATTTGTTCCATAAGAGCCGGAGCAGAACGTAACTCCATTATGTGGGTTATCCACCATTTTCATCATACGGAGAATATTTTCTTTGTTAATGATGATACGTGGCAGTCCAAATACGCTCCATGCCGGATCATCCGGGTGAATTGCCATATTGATATCATACCTATCACAGACCGGCATGATTCTTTCCAGAAAATATTTCAGATTGGCAAACAGTTTCTCGTCATCAATATCTTTATACATCTCAAAAAGCTCTTTTATCTTTGCCATTCTTTCCGGTTCCCATCCTGGCATGATCGCACCATTGGTTTCTCCTGAAATAGATTCAAACATCTTTTCAGGATCCAGTGCATCAATTGCTTCCTGTGTATATGCAAGAACTGTTGAACCATCCGGCCTTACTCTTGCAAGTTCTGTTCTTGTCCAGTCAAACACCGGCATAAAGTTGTAGCACACCATATGGATACCTTCTTTTCCAAGATTCTCCAGTGTGGTGATATAGTTATCAATATACTGTTCGCGCTCTGGTGCTCCTGTTTTGATTGCATCATGAATATTTACGCTCTCAATACCAGAAACATGAAGCCCTGCTGCCTCTACTTCATCGATCATTGCACGGATTCTCTCCTGACTCCATACCTCTCCCGGTGCTGTATCATAAAGAGTCGTGATAACTCCTGTTACTCCCGGGATCTGTCTGATCTGTTTCAGAGTAACTGTATCAAATTTCGAACCATACCATCTTAATGTCATTTCCATAATCTTTTCCTCACTTTTTCCTGATTCTTTAACTTTATGTTTAACGTTTCATTTCCATTACCGGTTCATCTGACTGATGTTCATGGATCAGTTCAAGAACCTCCGAAAGATCCATTGCCGGAAAATCACCGGGAACCGTATTCTTCAAGGCACTCACTGCATTTCCAATCGATACCACCTGTGATAAATCTTCCGGATATTTCAGAATTCCATATAATGCACCCGCAATATAGGCATCTCCACTTCCAATCCTGTCTACCACTTCAATGTTTTCATAATTCTTTTCTTTATAAAACCTGTCAGACTTTGCATCATAGATCACAGAGCCAAACGAATGGTTCTTTGGACTATGCACTGTACGATCAGTAGCTGCCACAATAGACAATGGATAATCCCTGGTAAAACTTTTCATCACTTCTTCAGGTGTTCCTTTTTTCTGAAATGTCAGCCGTGCGGTACTGTCTGAACAGAAAAAGATATCAACCAGCGGAAGAATCTCCTCGATACATTTTCTGGCATCTTCTCCTGACCATAAATTTCCTCTGAAATTTACATCAAAAGAAATCAACGTTCCATGCGCTTTAAATTTTCTCATTAAAGTAACTGCTGTTTCTCTTACTTTTTCATCCAGTGCCAATGTAATACCACAGGTGTGAAAACATCTGGCAGAAGTAAACATTTCTTCCGGAAATTCATCTGCTTTTATTTTGTAAATAGAAGTGTTTCTTCTGTCATAAACAATTCTTGGTTTTCTCGGAGCAGCACCACCTTCATAAAAATAAATTCCCAGTCTCGCATCTGATTTATCATCTGTAAGTAAATATTCATCCGACACATTCTGTCTGTAAATTTCATTTCTTGCCAGTCGCCCAATATCATTAGATGGAATCTTTCCGATCATTCCTGTTCTTAATCCAAGCTGTGCCGCACCTACTGCCACATTCAGTTCCGCACCTCCGATATTCTGTTCAAATACAGAAGTTCGTATCATTCTTTCATTTGCAGGAGGTGAAAGCCGCAGAAGTACTTCACCCAGCGTAAGCAGATCATATTTTCTGCATTCCATGTCTGTTACCTCCAGTTCTTTCATATCAACTCAAAGGTAAAATACCTTTTAACTCTGACATATTATTTATCTTCTACTGTTCTTCTAGGTCAAATCCAAAGTAACGGACTGCATTGTTATAGGAAATGCCTTTTACAATACTTTCCAACATTTTTCTGTCATACGGATATTCTCCGTTTTCTACCCAATTTCCAATCAGTTCACACAGTATCCTTCGAAAATATTCATGTCTTGTATAAGACAGAAAACTTCTGGAATCTGTCAGCATTCCTATAAAATTCCCCAGAATACTCTGATTTGCGAACGATGTAAGCTGTTTCTTCATTCCTGCCTGATTATCATTAAACCACCATGCGGAGCCATGCTGAATTTTTCCCACTGCATCGGAATTCTGGAAACATCCCATAATTGTTTCAATCATTTCATCATCGTTTGGATTCAGGCTGTATAAAATTGTTTTAGGAAGATGATTATTCTGTTCCTGTGAATTGAGAAAATCGGCAAGCTGTGATCCAGGTGTATAATTGCTAATACAGTCGTAACCTGTGTCCGGTCCGATTTTTTTATACATTTCTGTATTATTATCACGTTTGCATCCATAATGAAGCTGCATAATCCATCCAAGGCGACTGTACTCTTCTGCCGCAAACTGCATAAATGCTGTTTTAAATTTCAGCTCGTCTTCCTTTGTGACAGCTTTTCCTGACAATCTCTCTGCAAATATCTTTTCTATATGTTCTTCTTTTTCAGGAACATACATCACATATTCCACCCCATGATCAGATACCTTGCATCCCATTTCATCAAAAAATTGCATTCTTTTCTTCAAAGCATCTTTCAGATCTCTGAAACTTCTGATCAGCATTCCTGACGCTTTCTCAAGTTTTTCCAGATATTCTGTGTAATCCGATTTTTCCAGATTCATTGCTTTATCCGGGCGCCATGCCGGAAGAACCTGTACCTGAAAACTTTCATCTTCTTTTATCACCTTGTGCCAGTGCAGATCATCCGCAGGATCATCGGTAGTGCAGATTAAAGTTACATTTGACTGGCGGATCAGATTTCTGGCACTCATAGATTTGTCCTGAAGCTTCTTATTACATAATTCCCACACCTCTTCTGCTGTTTCAGTATTCAGAACACCGTGATATCCGAAATATCTTTGTAACTCCAGATGACTCCAGTGAAATAATGGATTACCAATCGCTTTTTCCAATGTCTGCGCCCACTTCAGAAATTTCTCTTTATCAGATGCATCTCCTGTGATATAGCGTTCTTCAATACCATTCGCCCTCATCAGTCTCCATTTGTAATGATCTCCGCCAAGCCATACCTGTGTAATATTTTCAAATCTTCTGTCCTTTGCAATTTCTTCAGGATTAATGTGACAGTGATAATCCAGAACCGGCATTTTCTTTGCTGTTTCGTGAAATAGTTTTCTTGATGTTTCTGTTGTCAGTAGGAAATTTTCATCCATAAATGATTTCATATCTGCCTTGCCCCTTGTATACCATATTATTTTTAGTTCTCTTAACTGTTGCCATGATTATAAATTAACTTTCTTCGAAATCCCATTGGCAAGATTGTTATATACATTGCAAAACTTGCTATATTGCACTTTCAGATAATATAATTTCCCTATTTAGATGTATTTTCTTTTCTTATCATTATTCATATATTTCCTGAATAACGACAAAGGAGCCACTCGGATTTATTTCCGAAAGGCTCCTTCTACAATTATATTTCACTATCAATTAAATCGTAACTCATATCCAGAAAATCAATTTTTCCATCTTCTTCTAATCCCAGTGTTTTCTTTTCCACTGCCATAATTATAGCATACCATTTTCCACTTTTATGTCGAAGCACTGCTGAATCAGGATCTTTTTTCCATAAATATTACGGTCCAGTTCCATATTGCTCTTTTACATATTGAAAAATTTCTTCTCGCTTCAATTTTATCCCTCACTTACGATTTCTGGCTCTGATTATACGTTATCAAAATTGTATTCTCAACCACTTCTTACAATTCTATTTGAAATTGATAGTTTTGCATAGCCTGCTCCACAGGCTACGTCCCAAAAGAAGCAAGCACTGCCAGTGTCATGACAACTGGCTCATTTTGTCAAATTCCCTTTCCGGTTCATTCTGCCAAAATGTATCAGGGAGTATCCCTGGTCCTCTCATATTTTATAATTTCTTAATTTGACGCTTTCACCCAGTCCTGTTAAAATAACTTACAGATACATCTGTCCAAACCAATATATAATCAAGTACCATAACTGTCATAGCCGAACTGGTTAGACAGTTTTTTTGTACTCTTTTTTATAGAAAAAAACGAATTGGAGGATTTCAATGAGCAAACGTACCAGAATTCATCCCGTACAATTTTATCTGAATGATGACGAACAATACATTTTAGAAGAAAAATATCGTCTTTCCAGAATGAAAAGCAAATCTGCCTTTCTGCGGAAAATGATTTTATATGGATTTGTATATGAAGTAGACTACTCTCATATCCGAAAAATGAATACTCTGCTGGGCAATATCAGCAGCAATTTGAATCAGATTACCCATCGTATAAACAGCACTAATACAGTTTACCAAAAGGATCTGGACGATATAAAGGAGTTAATGGAAAAAATATGGCAGGTTTTCAATAAAAAAAACACCAACCACAGTCAGTGTCTTTTCTATCATTTCTTCCCTCACACCACCATCTCATACACTCCCACCATCACCGGCATAGTCACAATCGACAGCAGTGTCGTAAGTACATACAACGAGCTCGCATATGCGGCATCTTTATCATACAGCTGTGCCATGGATGTCACGGTCGCGCAGGCAGGCGTTACGGATGCCAGATACACGGTCAGAAGTATCTGCTTGGAATCGTTTATTCCTGCAAATGTGTTAATTACTTTCATTAAAAGTAACACAAATATCGGATAAATGATCAATCGCAGCACCGTAGAAACATAGTTTCTTTTCTTAGTAAATACGGTCTTAAGTGGTACTTCTGCAATGACCATTCCTGCAAGCAGCATGCCGATTGGACCAATCATATTGTTCATCATATTCATGACATCCTGTACACCTGAAGGCAGTTGGATTCTGCAAATAAACAGCACTACGCCTACAATAATTGAGATAATGTTTACGTTTAGAAATACTCTTTTCCATTCTAATTTATCTTCTTCACATAGCATATTTTTGCAGTGCGTCCAAATCAAAATCAACTGTACGGCAATATAAGCACTGGAGTAAATAACGTATTCCTGCCCAAGTAATTCCTGTACCAGAGGAATTACCAGAATACCGGCATTTGAATAAATAACGGTTGCGCGTTCAATCACATCCAAGTGGAATATATTTTTTATGATTGCTGTAAGTGCCAGAAACAGGATATGTACAAGGACTGCTGCCACACATGCCAGGAGCAGTCCCTTCTGTACATCCGATGTATACTCTACCTGAAAAGCATTTAAAATCACACATGGAATGACCAGATAAACCATGACTACGGATATGCTTTTGCTCTCCGATGACTTCATAAGTCCTGCTTTTACAACTGCATATCCCATAAGCATGATTGCAAAAAGCTTTGCGATTTCTTCCATTAGTAATAAACTGATTTCCATAGTTGTCCCTTCTTTTCTTGCTGTCCATCGTCAGTCTTTTGTTATTTTTTCTCCCTCAAATACCCTCTCACCACTTCAAATCCGCCGCTCGGCACGCAGAATTTATCTCTGCATTTCTTGCATTCTTCATAAGTTTCTTCAAGGTCAAACCACTCTACAGCTTCTACTTCTTCTTTCTGGAGTACCAGATCTGAGATATTCACCGGCTGGTCATAAATGTACACAAATGCCAGTTCTTCATCGCGGAACATTTTTCCATGGAATTCTTTTGCGAAGGAAATCGGGAAGGTTCCGGCAAAGTGAAGTTGTTCCGGTTCTGCATGGATTCCGAGTTCTTCTTCAAGTTCGCGGAGTGCTGATTCGAGTGGTTCGTCGCCTGCCTGAATGTGTCCTGCGGAGGAGGTGTCAAACATTCCCGGAAAAGAATCTTTATTCATAGAACGCTTTTGAAGCAGCACCTGAACGCGGTCTTCTTTTTCGCGAAGAATCCATATGTGTGCGGTTCGGTGTGAAATTCCCTCTGTATGTGCCCATTCGCGGGTGACCGTCTCACCCGTTGGATTTCCTTCTCTATCTATTACATCAAATATTTCCATTTATATATCCTCATTTCTAAATCACTTACGAAAACTCTACTCCGTCTTCTCATCCTCATTCTTCATCTGCGCGCGTGCCTTTCGTGCAATCCCCGAATTGCTGTTCATGATGCTCGCGCGGGTAATTTTGTCGTTTCCGAATTTCTGGCGGATGGCATCCATCGTCGCATCGAGTTTTCTTTTTCGCTCTTTCTTTTCGTTATCTTCGAACAGCGATAACTGTTCAAAACTCTCGTCTGTAAGGTTCGTCAGTGCAACACCGATCAATCGCAATGGCTCCCCTTTCCATGCTTCCGTGAAGAGCTTTTTTGCATTCTTATAGATTTCATCCGTCGTATCTGTCGCATTCGAAAAGGTGGTCTGGTGGGACTTATTTTTGAAATCCAGAGTTCGGAATGTCACTGATACGGAGGTACATTTCTTGCCTTTTCGGCGCATTCTGGTTGCCACAATGTCGCACTGTTCGAGCAGTATCGGAAGTACCTGATTTACCGAAACAATGTCATCATTAAAGGTCGTTTCCACGCTGAATCCTTTTGCCTCATCAGGCTGAGCTTTAACTGGAGAATCATCAATTCCGCAGGCATACTGATACAATTGATGCCCGGCTTTATTACCCAGTAATACCTGGATTTCACTCTCACTTGCATGTGCCATATCACCAATCGTATGGATACCTGCTTCTGTTAATTTCTTCTCGGAAGCCTTCCCAAGAAACAGCAGATCACGCACCGGCAATGGCCACATTTTTGTCGGAATTTCATCCGGAAAAAGGGTATGTACTTTATCTGGTTTTTCAAAATCGGATGCCATTTTTGCCAGCAATTTGTTCGTAGAAATTCCTATATTGACTGTAAATCCCAGTTCATTTCTGATCTTGTCTTTGATCTCATATGCGATCTTTATCGGGTCCGGATAGATCAGAGAAGTCCCACTCATATCAAGAAAAACTTCATCAATTGAGAAAGATTCCATCACCGGTGCATAGGATGCGCAGATTTCTTTAAATGCTCTGGAACACTTAATATATAATTCAAAATCGCTCTTTACAATGACAAGATCCGGGCATTTCCGGACTGCCATTGCCATCGGTTCACCGGTTGTAATTCCATATTTTTTCGCCGGAATAGACTTCGCCACAACGATTCCTGTCCGCTTCTTCGGATCACCGCCGATGCATGCCGGAATGTCCCTGAGATCCGGTAATCCCTGCTTCACTCTTCGTGCAGATTCCCATGAAAGGAATGCACTGTTTACGTCTATATGAAAGATCAAACGACTCATATTTTCTATTTCTCCACGTAATATGCAATCTGTTCCCGAACTTTTTCATACTGTTCCAGACTCATGACAACTTTCCCTTTCCTGGTGACAATCATCCCGTCTTCTTTGAGTTTTGTAATCGTACGGTTGATGGTTTTGACGGTCATACCAAGTTCTTCACGGATGCCTTCTCGGGTCTTTCCAAGTACGACTTCCCCAGTTTCTTCAATCTTATGTGCGGTTACATATTTCAATATATAATCCAAAAGAAGAAAGGGCGGAGGATAGAAAAGACGTACTCCTCTGTTATAAGAAGAACGGTAAAGTTTATAGGCAATCTTGTGTGCAACCAGTCTCAGAAGATGAATGTCCTGCGCGATCCACACCTCAAAATCTTCTCTTGAGATCATAAAGACTACACACTCCGTCAATGTCTCGATCGATACAGAAGTCTTCTCTTTTTCTGCAAGAATCGCCACTTCTCCCACGAAATCAATTGCTTCATTTTTTTCGATCATAAAGACATTTCCGTTTTCAAATTCATTGATCACACGATGGTCTCCGCTACACACAATCCCGAAATAATCCAACGGATAATCTTTCTGATGGATGATCGTTCCCGGCGGATATGTCGCTATCAGTTCTTCGAGTGTCATAATTTCCCCTCACAAATATATCTTCCCAATAATGCCCTATTACAGAACTTCTATTATGAAGCTCCTGATTATAAATCTCATGCAATATTCTTATATTACAGTTTTCCTTCATTATACCATGCTCCTTCGACAGCATCCTACAAAACTTTACAGAATTTTTATAAAAAGTACCTTTTGTCCTTTTTTTTATAAGTGTACAATCCTCCTCGTAAAACTTAATACCGACAGTTTTTTGCATCCAACCAGTTGCAATAATCATGGGAGCCCCGAAAAGGCAGATTCATATGACACTCTATATGTTCATATCTATTCTTTTCGAAGCTCTTTTTTATTTCATATTGTATTTCTTATATTATTCTTTTTTCTGATATTTCGTCCGCAGCAGCCACTTCTGATCAATCACTTTTACATCCTCTCGGAAACGGATATGCAGCGTCACAGAACCTGCTGACTGTTCAATTTTCTCTATACATCCATCACCGAATTTCGGATGCTTTACCTGCTCTCCCACTTCATACTGCACGATGCTCGCCTGACTGCTTTTGTGTTCCTGTTGCCTTCGGTACGTGTCACGAATCGCCACGGTCTTATCATGAATCGGACTTTTCAGTTTCTTCTCATAGTCGTGTTTCATCAGTGCCTCACCCGCTTTGTAATACGGTGTCGGTGCAGCTCCGACAAGCGAACAGCAATATTTCCATGCACTTCCATGAAGCCCCGGCTGCCACTGATATTCTCGCGGAATCGTGATATGATTCTCCATATAGTGAGCATATTCATGCTTATAAAGATCCATTCTGTCCTCTTTTTTCAAAGGATTTTTTACCCCATATCCAACGAAAAGAAGTGAAAAATGGAAGTGTTCTTTCTCGTGATGCCCAGCTCTTGTATAGGAACCAAGTGTGTCTGTTTCAAAACCGAATGTAATCGGTATCTGTGCTCCACGCAGATGATATTTCTTATCCAGTTCCCGGTAGAGGGCACGGATCTGTGCTGTTAAAATTGTCGTTTCTTTCTGTAACGTCGCATACAGATCTGTATAGTTTCTGTCGTCCATGATTTCTCCATTTATATTTCATTCACTGATTCTCTATCATATACTGAACTGTTCATCTTGTAAACTGTAAATATGCCAAAAAAACAGGACAGCGCGTAGCCTTCACCACTGCTGTCCCATTTTCATCTCATTTATCTTTTACTGCAGATACTGATTAGATTTCCAGATTACGCTCACAAGTCGTGCAATGCAAGCCTTCAGGTCTTCGATCTTAAGAGTTCCATCTGCCAGTTCTTTACGCATATTATCATGGTCGCTGAAGCATCCCGGCATAACCAAATCATTACCAGCTCTCATACAACCGGAAGCGGTACATTTCTCGTCAACTTCTGTGGTTGTCCAGTCTGTCATGATCATTCCTTTAAAGCCCCACTCATTTCGTGCTGCTTCTGTACAGAGATCATAGTTATTTGCCGCATGGACTCCATTGATCAGATTATAACTCGTCATGATGGACATCGGCTGAGATTCCTTCACTGCAATCTCAAAGCCTTTCAGGTAAAGTTCGCGAAGTGTTCTCTCTGATACAACGCTGTCGGAACCCATACGGTTATCTTCCTGGTTATTGCATGCAAAATGCTTGATCGTTGTGCCACATCCGTAATTGGACTGTACACCCTCTGTCATGGTTGCTGCAATCGTTCCTGCTACATATGGATCTTCAGAATAATACTCAAAGTTTCTTCCGCAAAGTGGATTTCTGTGGATGTTCATACCCGGTGCAAGCCAGAGCGTTACCCCAAAGTATTCCATTTCTGTGCCGATCATTGCACCTACTTCATGGATCAGTTTCTGATCCCAGGTCTGTGCCAGAAGGATTCCAACCGGAATTGCGGTACAGTACTGATAGTATCTTTCTCCCGGAAGTTCCTTTGAATCATCATAGAATAATCCACCTTCCAGACTGAACTCGAATGGCATTGTAACAATGCTGCCTTCATTTACATGATAATACTTCATAAGACGAAGACCTGCCGGTCCATCTGCCAGAACAATACTTGCCAGCCCTTTATCAAAAGCACATCTGTGTGTTTCTCCTGCAGAACCCGGAACGGAAATTCCTGCTGCACCAAGGTTTCCGCCCTGTGCCTTACCCGGATCTCCCGCTGCCAGATTGATCAGTTCTTCTTCAGATAACGTGTCTACAAACTCTTTTGCTTCTTTTTCATAAAGGTCTGCATTCTTCTTATACTCAATAACTTCTGTTGAAAAATCTGCTGCATGCAGTTCCACAACCGTCAGGTTTTCCTCCTGTGCCTGCTGCTCTGCTGCTTTTTCACGTACAGCGGTTCTTCCTGTATCCTGGTTCAGCTCTTCCAGTTCCTGTTTCAGCGGGAACAGATTTTTCACCTGACGAAGAATGACTTCGTTATCCATTTTTACCCCACCACAGAGTTTCGCGGATGCAAGGCTGTTACCGGTCCAGATACCGTAGAAACCACTTTCCAGAATCCATGCAGCTCTCTTTTCATCATAGGATGTCAGCTGATCTACAGAAATCTCCAGAGATACTTTTTCACACTCTCCCGGTTTCAATTCGGATGTTTTCGCATAAGAAACCAGACGACGTGCTTCCTTCTCCAGGATACCTCCCGGAAGTGAAACATAAATCTGTACCACTTCTTTTCCGGAAACCTTACCGATATTTTTCACCTGTGCAGACACCTTGATCTTACCATCACTTACACTTTCCAGACTGTAGTCGTTTATCTCAAAGTCTGTATAGGAAAGTCCATATCCGAATCCATAACGAACCGATATCTCAAAAGTATCAAAATAACGATATCCTACATAAATTCCTTCTTTATAAACTTCTGTCTCAACATTTCCGTTATTATGGGAAAATGTCTCTGAATTCGGGTAATCCTCATATTTATAAGCCCATGTATCCGTCAGCTTTCCGGACGGAGTTACTTTTCCGGAAACCACGTCAGCAAATGCATTTCCGCCTTCCATTCCCGGCTGCACGATAGTCAGAAGTGCTTTGATATTCTTAAACTCGTCCATAAAAGAAAGGTCTACCTGTGCACCTGCATTGATCACTACGATCACGTCGCGATAATATGCGCAGATATCAGCCAGCATCTGATGCTCTTCATCTTTCAGATAATAATCTCCTTTATCTGCTGTGCGGTCAGCACCTTCCCCAGCAATACGGCTGAGTACATAGATTGCTGCATCAGTATTTTCACCCTCTGCCGGTTTCCGGATCAGATCACCTGCCGGCATGATAAATGGTGTTGTACTGTAGACAGAAAAGAAATCCATCGTGTCTGCCCCGGCTCCTGTTCTGGAAAGAATATCATTCTTCCAGTCCTGACGTGCCTGATCATAAATCTTATCGTAGCTGTTGATCCATTCTTCATTAGTCACCTGAAAACCGGCACTCTTCATTCCCTGACAGATAGAAACTTTTTCTCTCTCATTAACATCACCAGAACCAGTGCCGCCCTTGATTGTCTTTCCTGCTCCTGCGCCGTAAATGGCAACTGCACTTCCTGCTTTCAGAGGAAGAATGTGGTCTTCGTTTTTCAAAAGGACAATACCCTCTGCTGCGACACGGCGGGCAAGCTTACGATGTTCTGTTTCCCATGGCTGAATCTCCGGATTCGTTGTTCCGGAAAATGTTCTTTCTTTTAAAGTACGTGTCATGATTATTCCTCTCCGATAAAGTCTGCAAATGTTTCTTTTATAAGTTCTTCATCGTCCATGTCAGCATTCAGGATCAGCGGTTTGCTTAAATCCAGACTGAAGATTCCCATAATGGATTTTGCATCTACATAATATTTACCGCTCTGCAGATCCATATCACAGTCAAATTTACTGCAAAGTTTATTGAATTTATCTGCGTCCTGCATGGATACGATCTTTACTGTTAATTTTACCATAATCTGACTCCTTTTTCACGCTTTTATTCAGACGGATCTTTCGACCCATCCGTTATATTGTTTATTTAGTTGAAGTATTTTCTGAGAAGATAAGTCGGTGTGCAGCTCCATGCATGGCAGTAGCTGTTTACAATACTGCTTCCATATGGAGATTCTGCCGGATTTTCCGGATTGTAGAGTTCCCAGAAAGTATCTGCTCCATGTCCGATCATGCCGCCCCAGTAGTATTTCATATAATCCATTGCCTGGTCTTTTTTGCCGCACATCAGAAGTGCTTCTACATAATGATGGTTCATATATGGAGAAACCATTCCTTTTTCCGGTTTCAGCTCATCCAGTTTTTCGAGCATTGCAGTACCTTCTTCGATGCTGACCGCGCCTGCAAGGATCAGCCATACCTGGCTTGCATAGTTGATCTGTTTTTCATCACCGCTTACAAACAGACCAGTTTCTTCATCCAGAAGATATTTCTTTGCGGATACTGTCTTTTCTTCTGCTTCTTTTTTAAGCTCTTCTGCTTTATCTGTATCTCCAAGGATTTCGGCAATCTTCTGTACCTTTTTTGCACAGTAGATGTAAACGCCCTGCATAGCAGTCTGTTTATTCAGGCCCTCTGTCCAGTCGATGAAGCCCCAGAAGCCTTCGCCGTTTTTCATCAGATGTTTCTCATCGAACTGCTCTCCGGCGATCTCCATCTGACGGTAAGCACATTTGCTTAAATCTGCCAGAGTTTCTCTGTCGCCAGATGCTTCATAATAATCCAGAAGTGTTGCTCCAAAGAACATAGAGTAATCCAGAAGGAACGTATCATCTACGATGAATTTCGGTTCTGTGAACAGGCAGGCACTTACCTGACCGTTATCTTTCGTCTGTCCTGCGAACAGGTACAGGCATCGTTTTACAAGATCCATGTTATGGAATGTTTCATAGTTTGCAAGTGCCTGGAGTCTCAGGTCGCCAAGCCACAGACGACGGTCTCTCTTCGGTCCGTCCTCAAATACGGACTGCATGCAGTTATGCAGAGTACGAAGGCTGACTTTATCCAGTTTACGAATCATTTCGTCATCGCTCTCTACCGGTTTCACATCTTCCATGCGGACAGAAGAAACGCTGGTGCAGTATACATCTTCCACTACCATCTGCCATTTCAGAGATGTATCGATTGCCTCGACCTCCATATAACGG
>CAVBPN010000168.1:0-2856 GCA_963597235.1 bacterium | reverse complement strand
GAATATAGGCGGCAAGTACAGAAGCGGAGCATCCACAGCCGCTGCCGCCGGAATGCGTGTCCTGTTTTTCATTATCGTAAATCAGAAGACCGCAGTCCTGATGCACAGAAGTAAGATCAGTCTTTTTTTCTTTGAGGAGATCCAGAAGGATCTGCTGTCCGACGAGTCCGAGATCACCGGTGAGAATGGCATCATAATCAGAAGGAGATCTTTCGAAATCGGTAAGATGCTGCCAGATCGTATCGCATGCGGCCGGTGCCATGCAGGCTCCCATATTGAGCGAGTCACGGAAACCATAGTCGACGACTTTTCCACTGGTCGTTCCTGTGACGGCAGCATATCCCTGATCGCTTCGAAGCGGGGAAAATCCTGCGGTATCCCTCGGCATCGGGGCTTCTGCACTGAGGATGCAGGCTCCGCTTCCGGTAACTGTCCAGGTGGCGGAAAGCGGACGCTGACAGCCATATCCTAATGGAAAACGAAATTCTTTTTCGGCAGTGGCAAAGTGGCTTGAGGTGGCACACAGGATATATGGACCGTATCCGGCAGATACAGCCATTGCGCCAAGAGAAAGAGATTCACCCATGGTAGAGCAGGCACCATACAGTCCGAAGAACGGAATCCCCATTTCAGCAATGCCAAAAGAGGAGGCAATGGTCTGTGCAAGAAGATCACCGGCAAAAACAAAACGGATATCTCCGGGGGTAAGACCGGCTTTTCCAATCGCAAGTGTGGCAGCTTCTTTCTGCAGGGTGCTTTCTGCAGTTTCCCAGGTCTTTTCGCCAAACATAGGGTCATCACAGATCATATCAAAGCAGTTTTTAAGGGGCCCGTTTCCTTCTTTGGGACCGACTACGGAGGCACAGCTTTGGATGAAAACAGGATTTGTAAAGGAAATACTGGCTTTACCGAGAAGAGCTCCAGCTTGCATCAGATCACCTCCATAAGTTTAAAGACATAATAGATAAGACCGAGAATCCAGGAACTTAAGACACCATACAGGATGACAGGACCGGCAATCGTGAAGGTCTTACATCCGATTCCGAAAACCTGACCTTCCGCGCGGTATTCGATCGCGGATGCGGCCACGGAATTGGCAAAACCGGTAATGGGGACAAGCCCGCCGGCACCACCGAACTTTCCTATCCTGGAATAAAGATTGAGACCGGTCAGGATAACGCTGATCAGGATCAGGAGAAGTGAACACCAGTTTCCGGCAGTTTCTTTATCTGCACCCATAGAAGAAGCAATATTCAGGATAAGCTGTCCGGCCATACAGATCAGCCCGCCGGTCAGAAATGCTTTGATCATATTTACGGGAAGACTGTGTGAGGGGGTGACTTTTTTGACATACTTTTCATAGGCTTTTTGTTTTTTCAACTGTGTGTCTGTTGACATAAGTTCCATCCTTTCTTAAATTCTTTTTTCGTTAAAAAATAATTTGCAAAAAAACAGTGTTTTCTTTTGACTTTTATGCAATTTATGCATATAATGAGAAGGCTATTGCCAATCGAAAGTAAAAGAAAACAGTTTGTGTGGAACGGTAATGTCAGTAGTATATGGAACTGCCCGGGATTCATACGCAGATTATAAAAAAAGTATGAAAAACTGTACATTCTTTTATGCAGATAGTATAATTAAAATTATTGTGGATGAACAGTAGCAGGGTGGAGATAGAGAAGCTTTATAAATATGAAAGATGCAGGAGGAGGTTTGCTCATGTACGATGCATTTTCCAGAATGGAAAATCTGCTTGGAACCAGAAACGTGCAGCGGTTGGGCAGCGCAAAGATTGCGGTGTTCGGTGTGGGCGGTATCGGTTCGTATGTGGTGGAAGCTCTTGCGCGCTGCGGAGTTGGAAGCCTTACACTTGTTGATCATGAAGATATTTCTCTGACGGACATCAACAGACAGTTATATGCACTGCAGTCGGTAATAGGACATAAGAAAGTAGAGGTGGCAAAAGAACATATCAGGGGTATTGATGAGAATATTCTTGTGCACACCTATGAAACATATTACAGCAATGATACAGCCGGGATGTTTGATCTGAAAGCCTATGATTATATTGTAGATACAATGAATTCGGTCACATCCAAGCTGCTTCTGATCGAGCGGGCTTATGTCTGTGGAGTACCGGTGATCTCATGCCTTGGGACAGAGAATAAACTGAACCCGTCAAGACTTGAGATTGCAGATATTTCCAGAGTCAGCAGTGATCCGCTTGCAAAGACTATGCGTATGGAACTTCGTAAAAAGAACATACGGAAAGTAAAAGTGCTGTATTCCCGTGAAAAAGTCCGGAAAGAAAAGAAAATCCGGAATGTGAGGGGCAGCGGCACTGAAGTTTTGACAGAAGAAAACGGAAGTATTTCGTTTGTACAGGGTGCAGCCGGAATGCTTGTGTCAGGAGAGGTTGTAAGAGATCTGCTGGCAGAAAAATCAAAGAATAAGTAAAATGAAACATAAGCAATAAAACATTACTGCGAACAGTAATGCAGTAATTTGATGTAGTGATTGTATAGAAAGATAGAGGACAGAATCTGTGAATGAAGAAATAAAACAGAAGTTTTGCTGTGAGTTTGGAACAGAACGAGTGCTCTTTGAAGAGCCGATGAAGCGGCACACAACGTTTCGAATCGGTGGTCCGGCAGAAGTATTCTGTACGCCGGAAAGCTTTAATGAGATAAGACGGATCCTTGAAATCTGTAAAGAAGAAAAACTTCCATATTTTATACTTGGAAACGGAAGTAATCTTCTTGTCAGTGATAAAGGTTACAGGGGCGTTGTTATCCAGCTGGATCGTAATTACGGAGAGATCCGGGTGGAAGATACAGAGATTTATGCATCGGCGGG
>CAVBPN010000167.1:2356-4731 GCA_963597235.1 bacterium | reverse complement strand
TTGATAAAATGGATAAAGTCGGCTACCACGCAGTAGAGTGCTGGGGTGGAGCTACTTTCGATGCTTCCCTTCGTTTCCTGAAAGAAGACCCATGGGAAAGACTTCGTAAATTACGTGACGGCTTCAAAAACACAAAACTTCAGATGCTGTTCCGTGGACAGAACATCCTTGGATATCGTCCATATGCAGATGACGTAGTAGAATACTTCGTACAGAAATCCGCTGCTAACGGAATCGACATCATCCGTATTTTTGACTGCCTCAATGATATGCGTAACCTTCAGACAGCAGTAAAAGCTGCCAACAAAGAAAAAGCACATGCACAGGTTGCTCTTTCCTACACATTAGGTGATGCATATACTCTTGATTACTGGGTAAACATCGCAAAACGCATCGAAGAGATGGGTGCAGATTCTATCTGCATCAAAGATATGGCAGGTCTGCTTCTTCCATATAAAGCAACTGAGCTTGTCGGAGCACTCAAAGATGCTGTCAGCATCCCGATTGATCTTCATACACACTACACCTCAGGTGTTGCTTCCATGACATACCTCAAAGCCGTAGAAGCTGGTGTTGATATCATCGATACTGCAATGTCTCCGTTTGCACTGGGAACATCCCAGCCGGCAACAGAAGTTATGGTTGAAACCTTCAAAGGCACACCATACGATACAGGATTTGATCAGAAACTCCTTGCTGAAATTGCTGATTACTTCCGTCCGATCCGTGACGACGCTCTTGACAGCGGACTCCTGAATCCGAAGAACCTTGGCGTAAACATCAAGACTCTTCTGTATCAGGTACCAGGTGGAATGCTTTCCAACCTGACATCCCAGCTGAAAGAACAGCACGCAGAAGATAAATTCTACGATGTTCTGGAAGAAGTTCCGAAGGTTCGTAAAGACCTTGGTGAGCCGCCGCTTGTTACTCCGTCTTCCCAGATCGTTGGTACACAGGCCGTATTCAACGTACTGATGGGTGAAAGATACAAGATGGTCACAAAAGAGACAAAAGACATTCTCTTAGGAAAATATGGTGCAACTGTTAAACCATTTGACCAGGAAGTACAGAAGAAGTGTATCGGTGATGCAGAACCGATCACCTGCCGTCCTGCAGATCTTCTTGACAATGAGCTGGATAAACTGGAATCAGAAATGTCCGCTTACAAAGAGCAGGATGAGGACGTATTATCCTATGCCCTGTTCCCGCAGGTGGCTACAGACTTCTTCAAATACCGTCAGGCACAGGAGAAAAAAGTAGACGAAAAAGCAGCAGATACAAAGAACGGAGCATATCCGGTATAAAACAGAGGTACAGGCCCGTCAGGTTATCTGACGGGCCTGTTCTGCAGAAAGGGCACTTATGAACAAAGTGATTATTGTCGGTGGCGGAGCAGCAGGCATGCTTGCCTCCATTATCGCAGCCAGAAACGGCTGTAAAGTCTTATTATTCGAAAAGAACGAAAAGCTTGGAAAGAAAGTATATATTACAGGCAAGGGACGTTGTAATGTTACAAATAACTGTGATCCTGAAGAACTTCTTCAGGCAGTTATGAGTAATCCCAAATTTCTTTACAGTGCATTTTATTCCTTTACCAGTCAGGATATGATGGCTTTGTTGGAAGAGGCGGGTGTTCCGTTAAAGACAGAACGCGGAAACCGTGTTTTCCCTGTTTCGGATCATTCTTCTGATATCATCCATGGTCTTGAACGATTAATGAAAAAACATCACGTACAGATTCGACTTCACAGTGAAGTTGAACAGCTTCTGACAGAAAATGGCATAGTAACCGGTGTACGGTTGAAAGATAATAAAATCTATACAGCTGATTCTGTCATCGTTGCTACAGGTGGATTATCCTATCCGACCACCGGATCTACCGGAGATGGATACCGTTTTGCTGCCGAAACAGGTCATAAAGTCACAGAATGTATTCCTTCCCTTGTCCCTCTGACGACCAGAGAAGAATATATTCCTCTTATGAAAGGCCTTTCTCTGCGTAACGTAGAACTGACGATCAAAAGAGGCAAAAAAACTGTTTATCAGGATTTTGGTGAAATGATGTTTACGCATTTCGGTATCACCGGACCGCTGGTTTTATCTGCCAGTGCCAGGATTGGAAAATTTCTCCAGAAGGGAGAAGAACTGAATGCCTTTCTTGACCTTAAACCTGCTTTATCCCATGAACAGCTGGACGACCGCATTCTTCGCGAATTTTCCTCTGCTCAGAATAAACAGTTCAAAAATGTGATCGGTGTACTTTTCCCGTCTTCACTGACCCCTGTGATCATTGACATTGGCCCGATCGCAGGAGATAAAGTCATTCATGATATTTCCAGGGAAGAACGTCTCGCGTTTGGTTCTCTGGTAAAAGC
>CAVBPN010000167.1:0-2346 GCA_963597235.1 bacterium | reverse complement strand
TTTCCATTTACAATTACAGGACTTGGCAGTTTTTCCGAAGCAGTCGTCACCCGTGGCGGTGTATCTGTAAAGGATATCAAACCGGGAAGTATGGAATCAAAACTTGTTAAAAACCTGTATTTTATCGGAGAAGTACTTGATCTTGATGCTGTGACCGGTGGTTACAATCTTCAGATTGCATGGTCAACCGCATATCTTGCAGCAACCGATGTATGCGGGAATAAACAGGAGGATATATAATGATCTACAATATTGCAATTGACGGACCGGCAGGAGCCGGCAAAAGCACGATCGCAAGACGTGTGGCAAAAGAATTATCATTCATTTATGTTGACACGGGCGCAATGTACCGTGCGATGGCACTTTACCTTCTCCGTGAAGGTGTAGACCGAAATAACAAAGAACAGATTGGTGAGATCTGCCAGAATGCTGAGATTTCCATCGAGTATCAGAATGGAGAGCAGATCGTACTTTTAAATGGAGAAAATGTAAATGCCTATCTCCGAACAGAAGAAGTTGGAAACATGGCATCCGTAAGTTCCGCAGTACCGCGCGTTCGTGAAAAACTGCTCAGTCTGCAGCGCAAACTTGCAAAAGATATGAGCGTCGTCATGGACGGACGTGATATCGGAACAACCATTCTTCCGGATGCGGATGTGAAAATCTATCTCACCGCAAGTTCTCTCACCCGTGCAAAAAGACGGTATCTGGAGCTTCAGGAAAAAGGAGCTGTCTGTAATCTGGATGAGATACAGAAAGATATTGAAGAACGTGATCAGCGTGATATGAACCGCGAAATTTCACCACTTCGCCAGGCTGACGATGCAGTACTTGTAGATTCTTCTAATCTTACAATCGAACAGGTCGTAGACCGCATCCTTGAAATCTTCAGATCAAAGACAGAAAAGGAAGTTTCCCATGAAAGTTAAAGTCGCAGAAACCGCCGGGTTCTGTTTTGGTGTAAAGAGAGCAGTAGACAAAGTATACCAGCTGATCGAGGCAGACACACATCCGATCTATACACTTGGACCAATCATTCATAATGAAGAAGTTGTTTCTGACCTGGCCGCAAAAGGTGTACAGGTGATCGAAGAAAAAGATCTGGATTCCCTTACCGGCGGAACGGTTGTCATCCGTTCCCATGGTGTAGGAAAAGCAGTCTATCAGAAACTGGAACAGAATTATCTCGATTATGTAGATGTCACCTGCCCTTTCGTATTAAAAATACATCGTATTGCAGAAAAACAGAGTCTCGCCGGGAAACATATCGTCATCTTTGGCGATCCGGATCATCCGGAAGTAAAGGGTATCTGCGGATGGTGTCAGGGTTCTTACACCGTTTTAAAGAACAGAGAAGATACTGACAAGTTTATTCCTCCGTCCGGAAAAGATATATGCGTTGTATCGCAGACGACATTTAATTACAACAAATTTAAAGAATTAGTTGAAATTCTCTGCAAAAAGAGGTATGATAATAGTGTTTTAAATATGGGCGATATTTTAAACACTATTTGTAATGCTACTGAAGAACGGCAGAAAGAAGCGCAAAACATAGCCGGAGAGGTAGACACTATGCTTGTCATTGGTGGCAGACATAGTTCCAATACTCAAAAGCTGTTTGAAATATGCAAAGAGGAATGTGGAAATACTTACTATATACAAACACCTGTAGACTTGGATTCTGAAATGTTCCAATGCAGTAGTTGTGTAGGTATTACAGCAGGGGCTTCCACCCCAAAGAAAATTATTGAGGAGGTTCAAGAACATGTCAGAATTAAGTTTTGAACAGATGCTGGAAGATTCCGTAAAAACAATCAGAAATGGAGAGATCGTACAGGGTACCGTCATCGATGTAAAAGATGATGAGATCATCCTGAATATCGGCTATAAAGCAGACGGTATCATCACAAAGAACGAGTACACAAACGATTCAAGCGTTGTGCTTACAGACGTTGTTAAACCTGGCGATACCATGGAAGCAAAAGTTCTCAAAGTAAATGACGGAGAGGGACAGGTTACACTGACTTACAAACGTCTTGCAGCAGAGAAAGGCAACAAACGTCTTGAGGAGGCATTCGAGAACCAGGAGGTTCTGAAAGCTCCTGTAACACAGGTACTTGACGGTGGTCTTTGTGTTAACGTAGAGGAAGCAAGAGTATTCATTCCTGCAAGCCTTGTATCCGACACATATGAGAAAGACCTTTCCAAATATGCAGATCAGGAAATCGAATTCGTTATCACAGAATTCAACCCGAGAAGACGTCGTATCATTGGTAACCGCAAACAGCTTCTTCTTGCAGAAAAAGCAGAAAAACAGAAAGCTCTTATGGAAAAGATCCATGCAGG
>CAVBPN010000166.1:0-3492 GCA_963597235.1 bacterium | reverse complement strand
ATATAGAAAATATTAATATTATTCATATAAATTATGAAGTTGACTTTCTATTAAACGAATGCTAACATTTTCTTAATACAACAACAGCCGATATGGTTGAGGAGGAAAGAATATGGAGTATAAAACAGCAAAACGAATGGATTGCCTTCCGTTTTCCGGTATCCGTGCCGTAATGGAAAAAGCAACAAAAATGCAGCAGGCAGGACAGAAGATCATCCATCTGGAAATCGGACGTCCGGACTTTGACACTCCGAAGAAAATCAAAGATGCTGCTTATGAGAGTCTCAATCAGGGACATGTATTTTATACATCAAATTATGGTACACTGCAGATTCGTAAAGAAATTGCAAAATGGGAAAACGAACATCATAATACAGAATACGATGCATCCGAAGTCCTTGTGACAGTCGGAGTCGGAGAGGCAACCTATGCTTCCATGGCAGCTTTTCTGGAAGAAGGCGACGAAGTGCTCGTTCCGAATCCTGTATGGCTGAATTACATTCATGTACCGTCATCACTGGGTGCAACACCTGTGACCTACAGCCTCAAAGAAGCAAATAATTATCAGATTGATTTTGAGGAGCTGGAGTCCAAAATCACAGACAGGACTAAAATGATCGTTGTTGTAAACCCAAGTAACCCGACAGGTGGAGTCTTTTCAAGAGAAACTCTTGAGAAACTAAGCAAGATCGCTATCAAATATGATCTCCTGGTTGTTTCTGATGAGATTTACAGCCAGCTTGTATATGACGGAACAGAGCATGTGAGTATTGCGTCCCTTCCGGGAATGAAAGAGAGAACCATCACACTTGGTGGATTTTCAAAAGCATATTCCATGACGGGATGGAGACTTGGTTATATGTGTGCTCCGGCAGGAATCATCAGTGCCTGCGTCAGAGTACATCAGTATACCATTACCTGTGCAGCTTCTTTCGTACAGGACGCAGCAGTCGTTGCACTGAATGACTGTGCAGACGATGTTGAGGCAATGCGTCAGGAGTATCAGAGAAGAAAAGATTTTATGGTAAAAGCTCTGAACGATATAGAAGGAATCAGCTGCAACAATCCACAGGGTGCATTCTATATCTTTGTAAATATCAAGAGTCTTGGAATGAGCTCCATGGAGGTAGCGGAATATCTGCTTGACAATGCCGGTGTGGCTCTTGTTCCGGGATCTGCATTCGGAAGCGAAGGCGAGGGATATTTAAGAATTTCCTATGCATGCAGCTACGAAGATCTTCAGGAAGCAGCGAAGAAGATCGCTGATGCGATTGCAAAACTCAGAAATAAGTAAAATTACAATTTGTACAGAATTACATAAAAACAGGGATATCCGATTCATACCCCCACAGAATCGGGTGTCCCTTGTTTTTATATATAAGTATGAAAGAGAAGCTGTCGGTGACGACTTTTATGTATGGTAAAGAAGATCAGGCGTGCCATACTTCGCCAATCGGGAAATCCCAGGCGCGTTTTGAAAGAAAACATTCCAGTTCGTGTTCAAAGCATTCTACAGCGATTTTATTAGAACTTTTTGGGTAGCGATGTCTGATCTTGTAGCAGACACGGTTTGGCGGTGTATTGATGAGTTCACTGACGTATATCGAACGATAATGTGAAAACTCCAGAATAACCGATTCCGGTGCAATCATCCAGTTCTCATCTTTTTTCCACAGGCGGTCGAGAAGAGTGATCGTGTCTGCGGAGATATGAGGGCGGGTTACAGAAGAAAGCCAGCGGTCGTGCCAGATCTGGAAGTTGTCGTCCCAGCTTAAGAACAGTTCCATCGAGGAATTCAGTTCGTCTGTATGTACCTGCGGCCGTTGAATAACAGGCTTCTCAGACTGCACCAGATATAATTTTTCTTCAAAAATCTGTTCTGAGATAATGTTTTTATAATGGAGCTGGTGATAGACAAAACCAATATCAATCTTGTGCTCGCTGAGAAGGTCATAAAGCTCAGAAGAGTGATGGGATTCAATGTTGAGATCCAGTCGGGAATGTGCCTGAAGGATATCATCATATAACTGTGTGAATACGGCAACATTCAGGCTGTCTGTACAGCCGATCGTCAGAAGCAGTCGTTCCTGATTATGCTGAAGATCCAGTGTCTCTTTCCAGAGAGACATCCACCGCTCAGCGAGGATAATGAAGTCCATTCCCCTTGGGGTGAGTTCTACCTGCTTGTGCCCTTTATTTCGGATGACCAGGGGAAAACCAAGTTCATTTTCCAGAGAATTCAGACGATGGCTGACGGTTGGCTGGGACAGAAATAAAAGATCAGCAGTGCGGGTAATGCTCTTAGTGTTTACGATAGTCAAAAATGTTTCTATTTCTGCAAGGTTCATGCGGTTTCCTCCTGATTATATATTCTGAAACTAATATAGAAGTTGTCTATATTATACAGAGAAATTATTCGTTTTTCAATTGAATTTTTGTATGCTATGATGAAGCCGGATAAAGAAGAAAATATGTTCACAGAGAATGAACAGCAGAACTAAAAGAAAAGAGGTTTTTATATGTCAGCAGGATGCAGAATCAGACGAAATTTCGAAAGACCGGCGAAAGAGCTTGTTGAGGTTTTCCGTGGAATTCCGGTAGCAAATATTGATGATAACTGTGGTAGAATCGCAGCCGTAGACGCAAGCATCTACCCGTTGAATCCAAAAGCCCGTCTTCTTGGAACCGCATTTACAGTAAATGCACCGGCAGGAGATAACCTGTTATTCCATGCGGCACTGGATATGGCACAGCCGGGAGATGTTATTGTTCTTGCAAACAAGGGCAGTATGAGCAGAGCACTTTGCGGAGAAATCATGAGCAACTACGCAAAATCCAGAGGAATTGCCGGAATCATCATTGACGGATGTGTTCGTGACAGTTACACATTAAGCACTATGGATTTCCCGGTATATGCAAAAGGCGTCACACCAAACGGACCATACAAAAACGGACCTGGAGAAATGAACTTCCCTGTATCCTTTGGCGGAATTATCATCAATCCCGGTGATATCATCGTTGGAGATTCTGATGGCATCATTGCGGTTGATCCGAAGAATGCAGCAGAACTTGCAAAGATTGCAAAAGCATATCATGAAGGCGAAGAAAAACAGTTAGAGGGAATTCTGTCCCGTGGTGAATGGCCACGTCCATGGGTTGACGATGCACTGAAAAAAGTTGGATTTGAGTTTGTAGATTAATAAAAAGTGAAGTAGGGGCTGTTTCAGATCAGCCCCATTCTCTTACAAATATATATAAAGAAAATGAATAAAGCTAATAATAAAAATTAAATAAATCTATATTCATAATGAAAAGAGGAAAAAAATTATGGCAAACAAAGCGTACAATCCTTATGAAAACATGCTTTCCGTACTGGAAAAGGCAGCTCAGAAACTCGGACTGAAACAGGATGCATATGAAACCCTGAAATATCCGGAAAGAGAACTTACCGTATCTATTCCGGTCAGAATGGACAACGGTGAACTAAAAGTG
>CAVBPN010000165.1:33211-46206 GCA_963597235.1 bacterium | reverse complement strand
ATTTATATATAAAAAGAACCGGGCACGGCAGGGAACGATTCAAAATCCTTTCATGCTGTCTCCGGTCTTTTTATTTTTGGCTTAAATTGGGGTTATATTTATAAAAGTCTGTCGGCTAAATTACAGACTTTTTTTCATGTTTATTTGCAGATATCAGCAACAACCTGATTGATCAGTTTACCGTCTGCTTTACCTTTAAGGTCTCCCATGACTGTTTTCATGATCTGACCTTTGTTCTTTGTGGCCAGAACATCTGCAAATTTCTCTTCAAGATAAGTACGGATCTCGTCTGCACTCATCTGCTGTGGAGCATATTTTGCAATTACATCATATCTTGCCTGATATTCTGCACGAAGGTCATCGCGGCTTTCCGGGCAGGTATCCAGCTGTTCTTTCACTGTTTTGAGTTCTTTCAGGATCACACGGTCAACCAGTGCTTCCGGAACATCATCGCGGCATCCTTCATCGATGGCTGCTTTTTTTGCTGCGGATACAAGTGCGGAAACTGCATCCTTTGTTGTTTTATCTTTTGCTTTCATGGCTGCAACCATATCTTTTCTTAATGCTTCCAGTGTCATTTTCAAATTCCTCCTCGTGTTTTGTTATGAATAAATATATCACTTTTTTGATAAAAAACAAGGGACAGAAAAATCAATCCGCCTGTTCTGCCTGCTGTTTTGCCAGCATTTTCAGACGTTTTTTCTTTTCGCGGAGCTCCCTGAAAAACTCTGAAAGCATCGTGGAACATTCTTCTTCCAGAACACCTCGGGTGATTTTTACCTGATGGTTAAATCCATCTACCTGCAGAAGGTTCAGTACAGAACCCGCGCAGCCTGCCTTCGGATTCATGCTCCCGATCACGACTTCATCAATTCTGGACTGTACCAGCGCGCCGGCGCACATCTGGCACGGCTCCAGAGTCACATACATCGTGCAGCCCTCCAGACGCCAGTCACCAAGTTTCTTACTTGCTTTTCGGATCGCATTCAGCTCCGCATGGGACAATGTATTCTTATCTGTATTTCTTCGATTATATCCTCTCGCAATGATCTTTCCGTCCGAGACGATCACACAGCCGATCGGTACTTCTTCGAGTGCACGTGCCTTCTTCGCCTGACGGATAGCTTCTTTCATAAACCGTTCCCGTTCTGTCAAAGGAATTTCCTCCAAATATAATATGTTATTATTCACAATAACTTCTGCAAATAAAAATTTTCGTAGTTTCAGTATAGTAAATGGCGGTTGCAAAATCAATGAGGAAAATTTAGAATGGAATTGATACAAATGTAACTGTTCACAGCAACAATACAGACAGGTGCGCACCTATCTGCATGATTTTGTAAATAATCCCAAATACAGGAATGATAGATATGCCTAAAATTCATGGTTTAAATAAAACAACATTATTAGATTACCCGGGCCGGGTTGCCGCTACGATTTTTCTCGGAAGCTGTAACTTCCGCTGCCCGTTCTGCCAGAACAGTTCTCTTGTACTGCATCCGGCAGAAGAACCGGTAATCCCGGAAGAAGAAGTACTTTCTTTTCTGAAAAAACGCCGTGGAATCCTCGAAGGTGTCTGTATCTCCGGCGGGGAACCGACCCTTGCCTCTGATCTAGAAGATTTTATTCGCAAAATACGTGCTCTCGGATATCCAACAAAACTGGATACTAACGGAACAAATCCGGCTCTTCTGAAACATCTGGCAGAGAATGACCTGATTCAAATGACAGCGGTAGATATCAAAGCCTGTCCGGATAATTACCCGTCTCTGACCGGTATGATGCATCCGAATCTGGACGCAGTCCGGGAAACAGTTGATTTCCTGCTCCATGGAAACCTTGATTATGAATTTCGGACCACCGTTGTAAAAGAACTTCATAATGAAAATGATTTTATTCAGATCGGGCAATGGCTGAAAGGCGCAAAAGCCTACTATCTCCAGGCTTACAAGGACTCCAAAGAAGTCCTGCAGCCTGGTTTTGGCAGCTATTCTCTGAAAGAACTTGAACACTTCCGTGATATTTTACTGACGACCATTCCGATTGTTGGAATCCGCGGAATCGATTAAGCGATACCAGTATCCGCCCCGACCGCCCGGAATCTGAATGTGGTGGCTTTCTTTAAAATATGGAAATCCGAACATATTTGCCATAAAACGTTCCTGCTGATCATAGCCGCCCGGTACACCAAGAATCATCTGACCACAGTTATTTCTGCACAGAAGGAGATGTCCGAAATTATAAGAACCGTACTGTACAAAACGGTTGTTTCGAAGCATACATGCACGTCGCCCAAGATGACAGAGATCCTGCGGGGATATCTTACGACAGTCACTTAATTCTCCATCTGGAAAGGCATCACATGGCGTGCCGGGGAGCGGATGATGAGGGTGTGGTTTGACAGGTTCACGCGGCATTTTCTCTACAGCCTGCTCTGAAATTTCGGATTCCTGCACAGACTGCGAGTGCAGCTCCTGAGATTCCCGCATATTTCTATCTTGCTGATCCGGTTCCTCAGGTTCTTTCTCATTCTGCACATTTTCATCCTCCTGATTTAACTCCTGTACATTTTCCGGTTGCTCTATCCTGGCATTCTTATCCTGCTCAGATTCCTCTGTCTTTGATTCTGCAATTTCTTTTTCAGAGCTTCTCTCTGTCTCCGGCAGATCTGACTGTACTTCCGGTATCGTTTTCTTCTCCACCACCCGGAAATTTCCTGGACGGATCGTCTGATCATCCCATTCCGTTCCAAAGAATCCGCCCTGATCTGTCACAAAGATCATTCCTCCCATATCATCCAGGGATTTTTCACTGTCGCCCATATTTTTCACCGATGTCTCCAAAACGCATTCCACATTGCCTTTTCCTGTCACACAGCTTCCAAGAAGGAATCCGTCCAGGAGTCCCCTGTTCCGCACAAATCCATAAACACTGCACTCCGATTCCGGTATCAGTCCGGGGCACTGCAGATGCAGTTCGATTCTGCAAATATCTCCTCGTACTTCCACTTTCACAACTCCACAGTTCCTTCCCTTCTTTTCTTTCTGGTATTCATATACATAAGCTACAAAACGTCGGTACTCAGCCAAGCAGCTTCCGCCCGTTTTTTTTCATATCACTTATATATATGCAAAAAATCCTGAAAGATCACTCTTCCAGGATTTTGTTTTCGCGCCACATATAAAATGCAGACCGGATCCATTTTCTCAAATCCTTCTGCATTTCTTTTTTCAGTTTTTCTTTTGTGTCAGATTCTCCAATGCATCCGGGAAGAGCCCGGTAAAATCCAGTATAAGTTTCTCCCTCTTCTTGCAGTACTTCATATGGGGTTTCCCAGAAGATTTCAAAAAACAAGTCTTCCTCTATAACACCTTCTTCAAGCATTCTGCACATGCCATCCACTCCACGGTGATACAACGGAAGCCCTGTCCTTCGTTTCGAGCTCCAGTCTCTCTGCCTGTATTTTTCTGAAACTTCTCCTGTCCGGAACCATTCATCATAAACCTGCCTAAAACTTTCTCCATCCAGACCATATTCTCTTTTCATAATCTCTATGTATCGGACAGTCCGCCTCATAGAGTCCGCATTGTTCTCTGCAATAACACAAAGCAAAGTTACTGCTTTTATCCAGTCTTTATCCATGCTCTCCTCATACATCCTTCCGGTGTTTCACAAACATAAACATATCTCATCTGCTGTGATATCTAAATGCCAATGTTTCTTTATCACGAAACATTATACCTAAAATCTTCTCTATCATCAATACATATAAATTTCTTTATTGCGAAATATTAGAATATGGAGAAAATATGATACAGAAGATCAGAATGGATATGAGCATTGGCAGCAATATCCAGAAAAGACGCTACCAATGCAAACTCACGCAGGACCAGGTCATTGCCAAAATGAATCTGATGGGTATCCCGATCTCCAAAAGCAGCTATGCCAAGATCGAAACAAACCGCCTGAATATCAAAGTCAGCGAGCTGTTTGCTCTGGCAGAGATTCTGGACTGTGAAGTGGGTGACTTTTTCAAAGATTTAAAATAGACTCTTTTCTTACTGTAAGAATTTTTTGTTTTTCTATAGTCCGATATGTACTTTACGTTGTTTCCCTAACTATTAATTTTCCCTCAAACACAACTTTATTTTGAACTTCTTTGCTCTGTAATTTTGAAATCAGGATTTCAGCAGCTGCCTGTCCCATTTTACGTACAGGCTGTGCGATTGTCGTTAATGGAGGATCAATCAATGCACTCACAAACACATTATCAAAACCAATCACGCTTATTTCTTCAGGGATTCTTATCTTTCCCTCATTAAATCCTTTTACACATCCAATTGCCAGCATATCTGTTGCTGTAAGCAATGCATCCGGTCTGTCTGACAGAGATGCATAATATTGGGCAGCATCTTTTCCAAGTTTGATATAATCTGGTTCATTTTCCCGCTGGACCCTGTATACCCATTTTTCATTAACTTCAAGTCCACAATCGGTAAGTCCCTGGATAAAACCTTCATAACGATCTTCAATAATACTGATATCTTCTGAGTTCATCACATAACCCAGTTTATGTTTTCCCTTGTCATACAGATAATGCACAGCTTTCCTGCTGCTCTTAAAACCATCCGTATACACATAAGAATAATTTGCATTTTCATCAGAAATTTTATTCATATAGACGATTGGAAGTTGTTCAGAAATCTGTCGAAGATAATCTGCCATTTCATCATCTGTACGATATGTATTATATATAATTCCATCTATATTTCTTTTCAAAAGTTCATTCGTATAGTCAATTTCCGACATTGCATGACGTTCTGTATTACAGACCATTACCATATATCCGTATTTCAGTGCAATATCTTCAACACCACGAAACATCTCTGTATAAAAGATATTACTGTATTCTGGCACCACCAATGCAATAGTATGGGTTTTTCGTGTACGGATTGCCTGCGCCATATAACTAGGAGAATAATCCAGTTTACGAATTGCATTTTCTACCGCTTCTCTTGTTTCTTTTTTGACACGGGAATCCCTGTTAATTACACGTGAAACTGTAGATTTTGATACTCCCGCCTCTTTTGCTACATCAAATATTGTAACCATATGCCTTCTCTCCTGCTTTCTATATACTATAAGCATATCGTTTTTCCAAAAATTTTCAACAATTATTTTAAGACAGACATCTACTGTTTGCAGACCCTGTCTTAAAATTATCCAAGTATTTTTTTTATTTTCTTTTCCATCAATGCAGCCATCTGAGCATGACCTTTTTCGGTGTAGTGAATTCCATCTGTTTCATTAACTTCCACTTCCCCACCAGGATTCAGATATTCTACATGATAGCGTTTTGCAATATCTCTGTAGTAATATTCAAGTGCCTGACTTCTCTTCTCCATATTCGGAAGCATCTGATCCAAATCCATAGTTCTTCCGACACTATGGATAGGTACAGGTGTTACCAGCAATATCCGTGGAGACTCAAAATCGATTCCGGCATCTGATTTTAATATTGTTTTTATAAGATTTTCCATAGCTGTTCCAATCTCAAAAGGTGACACAGAAAATCTTGATTTTAAATCATTGGTTCCGAGCATAATCACAATAAGATCCAATGGTTTATGACTGTCCAGACATGGCAGAAGATATTTTTTTCCATTTTTATATTCTTCTACAGGATCATCCCATACAGTAGTCCTCCCTCCAAGACCTTCTTCTATCACATAGTATTCTTCACCAAGTTTTTTCTGAAGGATTCCTGTCCATCGAACCTCTCTCGGATAACGGCTGACCAGGTCTGACATAAGTCCATAGGTATTGGAATCTCCATAACATAAAATCGTTTTCATTCCCACTGCCTCCCTATGCTTCTTTAACCTTTTTTACTGTCTCCCTGTTTGCAAGGACATCAAATGCAACTGCAAGAATCAGAACAACACCTTTTACAACCTGCTGATAATATTCACCAATATTCATAATAGTAAGTCCATTACTCAGCACACCGATGATCACCGCACCAAGGAATGCTCCCAGCATGGAGCCTTTTCCACCATTAACACTGATTCCACCAATTACAACTGCTGTTACAACATCCATCTCTGTTCCTGTACCAGATGCCGGTGCTCCAGAGCTGACACGTCCTGTCAGAACAATACCAGCAATCGAAGCAAGAAGTCCACTGATTCCATAGAGAGAAATCACGATCTTATTTACAGAAACACCAGCAAGTTTTGCTGCTTCTACATTTCCACCAATTGCGTATACATAACGCCCCAAATAAGAATATTTCAAAATCAGTCCCATGATCACAACAATAATAAGCATAATGATTACCGGTACCGGAATTCCTGCTACATAACCCTGACCAAGAAAAACAATTGATTCTGGAATATCATAGACTGGAAGTCCACCGGAAAAGATATATGCCAGACCACGAACAACCGTCATCATTCCAAGTGTGATAACAATAGCCGAAACATTAAGTCCAACAATAAGCGCACCTGTAATTACACCAATAACTGTCATGATCAGCATTGTAACTATCACAGCAAGCGGTGCTGCCATTCCTGCACTCATCATCTGTGCCACTGCCACTCCGGAAAGACCAAGATATGCTCCAACAGTCAAGTCCATACCACCAGAAATAATAACATATGTCATACCCGCTGTAAGAATTCCCATAACCGCAACCTGTCGAAGCACATTCAGAAGATTGTTGACCCTCAGAAAATTAGGGGATGCAACGGAAAAAACAACTACCAGCACAACCAGAATAATAAGTGTACTGAATTTTTTAAATATCTGTTTCATATTCGTTCTCCTTATCTGATTCCGGAAGCCAGCTCAAGAATTTTTTCCTGCGTGGCATCCTCTTTCTTCAGTTCGCCCATCATCTCACCTTCATGCATGACCAGAATTCTGTCTGACATTCCCAGAAGTTCCTGCATTTCTGATGAAATCATGATGATTGCCATACCTTTTTTTGCAAGTTCATTCATCAATATGTAAATTTCTTTTTTTGCTCCTACATCAATTCCTCTGGTCGGTTCATCAAAAATAATAATATCTGAGTTTGATGCAAGTGATTTTGCAAGAACTACTTTCTGCTGATTTCCGCCAGATAAATTTCTGGTAAGCTGCTCCATAGCAGGTGTTTTAATAGCCAGTTCACTGATATATTTTTCTGCCATTTTCCTGTCCGCCGCCCGATTAACAAATCCTGCTTTGGAAATAGTCTTTACCGCAATGAAAGAAATATTATCACGTATAGTCATATCCAACAGTGCGCCGTGCTTTTTGCGATCTTCCGGAATAAGTGCAATTCCCTCTTTGATAGCATCCTTCGGTCTGTGGATCTCAACTTTTTTGCCGTGTATTCTAATTTCTCCAGAACTTTTGGAATCAGCGCCAAAAACAGCCCTTGCTGTTTCAGTACGTCCTGCACCAACCAGGCCAGCCAGACCAAGAATCTCTCCTTTTCTCACTTCAAAGTTGATATTCTTCAGGAGAGCAGCTGTACTCAGATTTCTAACTTCTAGTACAACCTCTCCGATTTCCTTGTCTATTACCGGATACTGTTCATCAAGATCACGTCCTACCATCATTTTGATAAGACCATTGTTGTCAATCTCATTTGTCATTCTGGTCCCTACATATTTTCCATCTCTCATTACTGTTATCCTGTCGGACAGAGCAAAAATTTCTTCCATTCGATGAGAAATATATATAATTGCAACACCCTGTTCTTTCAATTTGCGAACGATTCCAAACATCGCATCAATTTCTCTGTTTGTCAGTGGTGCAGACGGTTCATCCATGACCAGGACCTTGACATTCGAGGAAATCGTCTTTGTAATCTCCACAAGCTGCTGGTAAGCAACAGTAAGGCTTTTTACTTCTTTCGTAACATCAATATCTATGCCAAAACTCTCCATCAATTCTTTGGCTTTCTGATTCATCAGTTTACGGTTGATGGTCAGACCTTCGGTAAGTTTCTGTCCAAGGAAAATATTTTCTGCTACAGACAGATCCGGCACCAGATTAAATTCCTGATAAATAACACCGATGCCAAGTTTTTTTGACAGTGCTGGTGTCATAGATGTATATTCTTTGCCTTCATATGTAATCGTCCCACCATTTGGTTTTATCGCGCCAGATACAACCTTGATAAGTGTAGATTTTCCCGCACCATTTTCTCCCATAAGTGCATGTACTTCCCCGGGATATATCTCCAGATTCATGTGATCCAGAGCCAGAACACCGGGGTATTCTTTTGTTATATTATTTAAAGTCAGTATAGGTTCCATAAAATCTGATTCCTTCCCGGGATACTCCCCCTGAATAATTTCGGAAGGCCTTGACGGCCCTCCGAAATGTCCTCAGCAAAATTATTCAGTGATGTAATCTTTTACATTTTCTGTTGTTACTGCCTGAAGGTCAAATAAGCTGTCTTTTGGATAAGAAGACTTATTTACAACTGCAATTGCTGTGTCGACAAGTGCCTTACCAGTCGCAGCAGGATTCTGGCTTACAGTTACCTGATAAATACTTTCCTCATCAATAAGTTTCAGGGCCTCATCCGTTGCGTCAATACCTGCAATCAGATATTTGTCCGGATCTGTCATTCCAGCTGCTTTAAATGCCTGATAAGCGCCGAGTGCTGCACCGTCGGAAACTCCACATACTACTTTCAGATCTGGATTTGCCTGAAGGAAGTTTTCTGTATTGGACATACCCTCTTCCTGGTCTGCCGCCGTTGCATCGGCAACAAATTTCACATTTGGTGCATACTCCTGTACGCCTTCCATAATTCCTTCTTTTCGTGCAATGACAGATTCCATAAGATCATAGTTTAATGTCGCCGCCTGTACTTCTTCGTCCGTACCATACATTTCTGCAATTCTCTGTCCAACCGCACATCCCTGTGTATAACCAAGTACATATTCTTCACATCCGATATAAGCATCATATCCATCAATTGTAGATGTCAGACACACAACTGCAATACCTGCTTCTTTTGCTTTTGCAATTACTGGTTTCGTTGCCTCTGAGTCTACTGCACATACAATAATCGCATCGCAGCCTGCAGATATGAAATTTTCAAGTGCTGTGATCTGTTTTGCCGAATCACTGTCACAGGAGTTTGTCATCAACGTACAGCCTGTAGCATCACATTCATCCTGCGCAGCATCAACCAACTGAATAAAAAACTGTCCAGTCAAATTTAATACGGAAATACCAATGGTGTATCCTTCATCTTCTGACGGCTGTGCAAGCTCTACCGTTTCTTCAGTCGCAGTATCTTCTTTCTCTGCTGCAAATACAGAAGTTGTCCCCATTACCATTGAACCAACCATTGCCATACTCAGTACCAGACTCATGATTCTTTTCTTCATTTTTTAATCCTCCATGTTTTATGATAGTTTTTGCTTTTGGGAACGTTACCATTTTTGTTCAAAAAAATAAGTCACTTATGAAGTACGACTCATTTTTGTTTTTGGGAACGTTACCATTTGATGTTTTCATCATACCAATGCTCTTTTTAATTGTCAATAGCATTTTACATTTTTGACATTATATATATAATTTTATTTTCTTTTTTATGCATTTTTACCATATTTTATTCAGATATTCTTTCGTAAGATCTGCTATTATTTTTATTTTTAAATAAAAATATTGACATGCTTAAAGTGTTCGCTATAATGTTAGCTGTAACTAATCAAAAAAATTCATGGAGGACCTGTATATGCCACTTAATCTTGCAGATATTAATACCCCATACCACATACAGAAAATCTGCGGTCCGGAAGCTCAGCGTCATTACCTCGAATCTCTCGGGCTTGTTGAAAATGCAGTTATCTGTATTCTTTCTTCTTTTTTTGGTTATTACGTGATACGTATCAAAGAAAGCAAGATCGGAATCAGTAAAGAACTTGCAAAAATGATCATTGTTTCAGATTGAACCCAATATTTATTTCCTGTATTCTGAGGAGCGACTTACTAATGAAAAAAAGCAAAAATACTCTTTATCTATGCGAATTCACACTTGGGCTCATGGCCGCACTTTTGTTCCTGAATCTTTACCTGTCACGTAAAATATCTGCCAGCCATACAGTCCATCGTCTATTTCAGGTGACATCTGTTTTATCGATCGTGATTGTCGTACTGATTCTGATCCAACGCGAAATGCTCTCCCGTCTGCTTGTCAATGCCTTTCGCGATATTACCGGTGTACATAACAAAAAATCTCTGGAGAAGAAAATTCAGGACCTGAACAACCGCCCTGATACCTTTAACATCGGTGTCATGATGTTTGATCTCAATAATCTGAAACATGTCAATGATACATTCGGGCACGAAAAAGGGGATGAATTTATCCAGGCATTTACCTATTGCCTGACAAGGATTCTGAATCAGCACAGTTTTCTTGCACGCTATGGTGGTGATGAATTTGTACTGATCCAGGAGAACACCGATGAAAAGCAGTTACAGCAGATGATCCTGCAGCTGGACAATCTGGTCCGGGAATATAACAATCATTCCAGTCTTTCGTTAAATTATGCAGTTGGCTATGAAGTCAGCTATCGAAATCATTATTTCATGATGGAGGATCTGATGAACACCGCCGATAAAAAAATGTATAAGGATAAGGCGCAGAAAAAAATGCTTGCCACCTGTCAGGCATCAGACAGTACCGGTACCATAAATAAAGTAATTCCTACTGTAACTTCTGAATTTTTAACGCAAAAGATCCGGCAGTTTCAGAATGGAAACGACACTGTCTCAAATATCGTGCTGGTTTCTACTGATGTAGAAAATTTTCATTTTATCAATGATAAGTATGGATACTCTCTCGGAAATGAGATTCTGAATATTGTGTACGAAGAGCTTGCATCCGCCTCAGCATCCCTGTTCACTGCACGTTTCTTTTCGGATGTATTTGTCAGTATCGTTGACACAACGGAGCTCAGCCGCAATGCCCTTCTGGAACAGATCCAGTTACTGGACAGACGAATCTGCCAGCGGATACAGAGCACTTACCAGATCAGCTTTTTCCGTACAAATTCAGGAGTCTGCTATATTTCCAGAGACGCAGAGCCCGAAAACATGATCTCATGTGCCAATGTTGCAAGAAGAATTGCAAAGAAAATGGTTTCACACAGCTGTATCTATTCTCCCGAGATCGACCAGCAGGAAAAAGTTCAGGCAGAGATTCTCCACTCTTTTCATCAGGCAATTTCGGATGAGGAATTTCAGATTTATCTGCAGCCGAAGGTAATTCCTGAAAACGGGCGCATCTCCAGTGCCGAAGTCCTGGTCCGCTGGGTGCGCGATGGAAGGCTCTTTCTTTCACCGGCTGTGTACATTCCGTTGTTTGAACAGAATGGATTTGTTATTGATCTGGATTATTATGTTTATGAAAAAACGTTCCAGTGGCTTCGGGCTACAGCAGGACAGCTGCCGGACTCTTTCCGGATTTCTTTAAATGTCTCTCCGATGCATTTTGAGCAGCCACAGATTTTTATCGATAAGATTCAGGAGTTGATTCGGAAATATGAAATCGATACTTTCCAACTTACATTTGAGATCACTGAGTCTACTTATGTAAACAATACAGAAGCTGTAAATCAGGTCATTCACAATTTCCAGAGACAGAATATTCAGATTTCCATGGATGATTTCGGTTCCGGCTATTCTTCTCTGAATACGCTGAAAGATCTTCGATTCGATGAAGTTAAGATCGACCGGAAGTTCCTCGGCGATTCCCTGAATGAAAACGCAAAGATCGTACTTCAGGAAATCTTCCATATGCTGAAACGCATGAAAAAATCAATCGTATGTGAGGGCGTGGAAACAGAAGTGATTGCTGATTTCCTTAAGAACGAAGGATGCAATGAGATTCAGGGATTCCTCTACTACCGCCCGATGTGCATTAAAGATTTTGAGACGGTTATGCATATCCAAGAGTCCGTATAAGCTACATAGCTGTTTCATAATAAAAAAGTCAACCAGGTTTTTTCTGTTTAATTTGTTTGAATACTCTAAACAAAACATACTATATAACAATTTAAATCAACAAAAAAACTTTTTGCAATTTTTTTGAAAAAACCTGTTGACATTTCTATATCTCTATAATATAATATGTCTTGCGTTGAACGACGAAAGAAAAAATGAATAACGAAGTGTGGCTCAGTTTGGTAGAGCGCTGCGTTCGGGACGCAGAGGCCGCAGGTTCAAATCCTGTCACTTCGACTACTTGGCAGGGGCGCCGAAATTCTTGAAAATTAAGGGTTTCGGTGTTTTTTTGCATTTATAGAAAAGCGAGGAGAACGCACATTCGTGTTACCTGGTGTTACCTTTTAATATTGAAGAAAAGAAATTCCGGAAAATAGTCTAAACTCATCGGTCACGAATCCCAGCCAACTTATTCAGCGTGGCCCGGTGGGGAGCGCGAGGGGAGAACGGCCTTCGCAACTGTGAGTGCCCTCCCCTCGCAAATAGTGTTTCAGCTGCCAAGCGGAAGGGCTGCCGGGCAGTTCCCGGCAAGTGCAACCTTGAGTGCCCTCCCCTCGCAGATTTTTCTATTTCCAAAACAGAAGGGACGCTGGGCAGTTCCCGGCACATACTTTTTCTTGCAAGTAATCCTAAAATAGATTATATTTATAGATAAGATATTTATTTAACAAGCACAAAGAAAAACGGCCACTTGCGGTGGACGGAACAGGAGTCTTCTTATGATCGATGTAAAGAGCATCAGTACACACTGTACAAGAACAGAATTTGTCGGAACAACCGTCCTGGATACGATCGGACTGGTGATTTCCGGTATTGATGATACATTATTAAAAGAAATGAACGTTGGAACGAAATACCACGCGCTGGGACTTTTCAGTTCCCGAACCGGTGCTGCCGGACAGATCACTGCGATTGATGATGCTGTTAAGGCAACCAACACCGAAGTACTTTCCGTTGAATTCCCACGAGACACG
>CAVBPN010000165.1:30117-33201 GCA_963597235.1 bacterium | reverse complement strand
GCCACGGGCACGGAGGTTCTCTCCATTGAATTCCCCCGCGATACCAAGGGCTGGGGCGGTCACGGCAACTATATTGTGATCGGTGGAAACGATGTCTCTGATGTACGCCATGCGATCGAACTTGCCCTCGAACTTACAAAGAAAAATGCAGGTGAACTTTATATCAGTGAATCCGGCCATCTGGAATTCACCTTCTCCGCAAGTGCCGGCACCGCACTGCAGAAAGCATTTCACGCAGTACCGGGCGAAGCATTCGGCTTCATGGCAGGATCTCCTGCTGCGATCGGTCTTGTAATGGCCGATACCGCCATGAAAGCTTCTGCCGTAAATATCACCTGCTATATGACTCCAAGTGTCGGAACCAGTCATTCCAATGAAGTCATTCTCGGTATTTCCGGAGATGCCAGTGCAGTTAAAGCAGCTGTTCTCGAAGCACGCCAGGTCGGACTGGAACTTCTCATTGGCATGGGCTCTTACCCTGAAATCCCGGGAACCCCATATCTGTAAGCATACCATTCTATAAACTTAATGAGCTGCCAGAATTCTATTCCATCTTTCTCAAACAGCTCATTTTTATAGTCACGACAAAAAACAGCAGACCCGCGGGCCTGCTGTTCTTATATTTATCTGAATTTCCCCTTAGTGTGCTGTCTCATCGATTTTCAGTTAAATAATGCACTAATTTAACTGGTATACATCTGCATACTGTAATCCGAAGCTCAGTGCCTCGCTATGGCTGCTGCAGTAAATATCAACATGTCCATAAGGAGTTCCAAGGTCTTCTACTGTATAAACATTTCCGTTAATAAGAAGTTTTGTTCCAAACGGTACACCTGCCATCGCAACAGTACGTCCTGCTACCGGTGTTGTACCACTTGCAGTTGCATTTCCGGCTGTTCCGCAGCACTGTGCACAGTTACAATATCCTGTCAGTTTAAAGTTACCAAGGTAAGTTCCCTGACTGGAAGAACTGGATTCTGAGGAACTTGTGTCGGAAGAACTTGTGTCAGAAGAAGCTGTATCTTCAGCTGTGCTGTCTGAAGATATATCTTCGGAATAATCGCTGCTGTCTGTTGAAGATGTATCCTCTGTGTATGTGGTATCTTCGCTGTCAGAAGAAGTATCCTGTGCTTCTGAAGCATCACCGGATTCATCTGCTACATCTTCTGATGCATCTGTTTCATCCTGAACGGCTTCTGCTGCTTCCTGTGCAGCTGCTGCTTCTGCGGCCGCAGCCTCGGCAGCTTTTTCCTGCTCTGCCTGTTCCATCAGCTGTGAAATACTGCTGTCTGCACTGTTCACCTGTGCCATAAGAGCGTCTGCTTCTTCCTGACTTGCACTGATCTGACTTACGTAGAAATTAATATTATCACTGGTAGTTGCTACCAGATTCTGTACTTCCTGCTGCTTTGAGCTCTTCTCTGTAAGAAGATTTCCAATAGAAGCAGATTCCTCTTCTACCTGAGCCTCCTGAGTCTTAATTGCCTCCTGAGTCTCCTCATATTTCTTCAGCATATTTCTGTCATATGTAGAAATCGTAGCTACATTATTTGCCTGATTCATGAAATCAGAAAGATTATCGGATGACAGAAGCATTTCAAGCATGGTGCTTCCGCCATGCTCGTACATGTACTGGATACGAAGCTTCATTGCTTCATACTGATCCTGTGCATTCTGCTTTGCTACTTCAAGCTGAGCCTTTACATTCTTAAGCTCCTCTTCTTTCTCGGCAGCTTCAATGCTGAGCTGTGAAATACTGTCTGTAAGTTCATTATATTGGAAATTCAGTTCTGTAAGGTAGGACTCAAGTTCCTGTTTCTTGCTTTCCAGACCGCTGATATTCGCCTGAGCCTGTGCAAGTCCTGCCTGCGCTTCCTGCTTCTGTGCCTGTGCGGCTGCAATCTGATCTTCTGTGGAAGCAAATACGGTTGTTCCCATAGATACGGTCACTGCACATGCCAACAGCAGTGAAAGAACTTTCTTACTCTTCATAAAAACACCTCTTAAATATTTTGTACGTTAAGTATAACACATTCTCATAAATAATCAACACTTTCATTGCATTTTTGTAACAATCATGTAACATTTCACATTTTCGTCACCGGATTTCCAGTAGATTTTCCTTCGAAAATTCCAGATTATTACAAAATCATTTCATTTTTTACATATTTTCTCAGAACAGCAGCTTTTCCCGCAGAACAAAGCAAACAGGTTTACTGCAAATAACGCCAAAAAATCCGGGAACCCAGATTTATTCTGAATCCCCGGATAATTTTATTTCTTATTATAAATCATAAAAACCCGCCTGTTTCTTCCACAGACAATTTACTTATGCCTCTGCCAGTTCCTCTTCCGGCTCTGCTTCCAGCATTTCCTGATACTTTTCAAGAATCAGTGTCTGGATCATATCTCTGGTGCGTGAATTGATCGGATGAGCAATATCTCTGTATTCACCGTCTGTAGCCTTACGGCTCGGCATTGCAATAAACAGTCCCTTCTCACCTTCGATCACTTTGATATCATGAACTACAAATTCTTCATCGATCGTAATCGAAACGACTGCTTTCATTTTCCCTTCTTTTGCTACTTTTCTCACACGTACGTCTGTAATATTCATCGTGCCTGCCCCTTTCATTTTCATACGCATTTTATTTTATAATGACCATGCGCTTCGTTCCCGGTCATATTTAACGCTTTTATAATCCGTAGCGTTCGTTTTTCTCAACAACGATCCTGACTTTTCCTTCTTCACTTTTATAAGTGGAGTTCGCCCGAATAGTATCTCTGCTTTCAACAATACAATTCTCTATTACCGTGTTATCCCCGATATAAACATCATTAAGAATCACAGAATTTCTGATCACACAGTTATTACCCACATATACACTCTTAAACAGGACAGAGTTTTCTACCTCTCCGTTAATAATGCATCCACTGGCAATAAGGCTGTTCTTTACAGCTGCGCCCGGATTATATTTTGCCGGTGGAAGATCATCGATCTTTGTTTTGATTTCCGGTTCCTGTTTAAAGAAGTATCTGCGGATCTCCGGCTGCAGGAATGCCATATTCGTACGATAATAAGCT
>CAVBPN010000165.1:27904-30107 GCA_963597235.1 bacterium | reverse complement strand
CTCCAGTAATCTTCTGTCATATAACCATAGATTCGTTTCAGGTTCTTATAACGAATCAGGATATCGTTTACAAAGTCATGTCTGCCTTCCTGAGCAGCACGCTCGATCAGCTCGATCAGGAGTCTTCTTCTCACAACATAAATACCTGTTGATATTGTATTATAAGAAGAAACGATCGGTTTCTCTTCGAATTCAACGATTCTTCCGTCATCATTCATGCGAAGCACGCCAAAACGCTCTACTTCTTTCTGCTCCTGGCAGGTCGTGCATACGACGGTAATATCTGCCCGTTTTGCGATGTGATATTCCAGCACTTTATTGTAATCCATCTTGTATACACAGTCACCGGATGCGATGATCACATACGGTTCATGACTCTTTTTCAGGAAATCGATATTCTGATAGATTGCATCTGCTGTTCCCTGATACCACAGGCTGTTATCTTTCGTGATCGTAGGAGTAAATACAAACAGACCTCCCTGCTTTCTACCGAAATCCCACCATTTCGAGGAACTTAAATGCTCATTTAATGATCTTGCATTATACTGCGTCAGAACTGCAACTTTCTGAACATGGGAATTCGCCATGTTACTCAGTGCAAAGTCGATGCTGCGGTAGCTTCCCGCTACAGGCATCGCTGCAATTGCCCTCTTATCCGACAGTTCTCTCATACGATTATTGTTTCCGCCAGCCAGAATAATTCCAATTGCTCTCATGCCTGCTCACCATCCTTTGCCTTAATGATCTGTCCGCTTTCCAGGATTCCTCCCGGATAATCTTCTGCTGTCGTCACTCCGGATATCGCAGTGTTTCTTCCTATTTTAACATCATCCGGAATTACGCTCTGTTCGCCGACAGTCGCAAGCCCGAACGCATATACAGCCGGTTTCAGCACGTTTTCTGCTTCTTCACCACATCCAAGCGTTACATGGTCTCCAATCGTAACATCCTCTGCCACGATTGCCTTATCCAGAACACAGTTTTCTCCAATCACAGTATTCCTCATAATGATCGAATCATGTACCACCGTTCCCTTACCGATCACAACATTCGGTCCGATCACAGAATGACGGACCTCACCGTAGATCTCAGCACCTTCACCGATGATACACTGATCCGTCACCGCATCTGCCGCAACATACTGCGGAGGGATGATGTCGCCCTTTGTATAGATCTTCCAGAATTCTTCATAAAGATTAAATTCCGGAATGATATCGATCAGCTCCATATTCGCTTCCCAGTAAGATCCAAGCGTTCCTACATCTTTCCAGTAACCATTATATTCATATGCAAAAAGTCTCTGTCCCTTATCCTTACAATAAGGAAGGATATGTTTTCCAAAATCACAGTTACTCTGATCTTTCAGTGCGATCAGCGTCTCTTTAAGAACCGGCCAGCTGAATATGTAGATACCCATGGAAGCAAGATTACTGCTCGGCTTCTCCGGTTTCTCCTCAAATTCTGTTACACGTCCGGATTCATCTGTGACCATGATGCCGAAACGGCTGGCTTCCTCAATCGGAACCGGCATGCACGCAATCGTAACGTCTGCCTTATTTGCCTTATGATAGTTCAGCATCACTTCGTAATCCATTTTATAAATATGGTCTCCCGACAGGATCAGTACATAGTCCGGATTATACTGCTGCATATAATCCAGGTTCTGGAAGATCGCATTGGCAGTTCCTGTGTACCATTCACTGTTTGTACTCTTCTCGTATGGAGGAAGTACCGTTACTCCGCCCTCATTTCGATCCAGATCCCACGGAATACCTATTCCGATATGCGTATTCAGACGCAGCGGCTGATACTGTGTCAGCACTCCGACTGTGTCGATACCTGAATTAATACAGTTACTTAATGGAAAATCAATAATACGGTATTTACCGCCAAAAGCGACTGCAGGTTTCGCAACCTTTTGTGTCAGTACTCCCAGTCTGCTGCCCTGACCACCTGCCAGAAGCATGGCGATCATTTCTTTTTTCATCATCTAGCAATCACCTCTTGTATGTTATGATGTCTCATTATAGCATACTTTACCTTGTTCGTGAACATTTTTTACAATATTTTTTGTATTTATTGCCTTTTTTTATATTTTTTGCACATGTTTTTTTTGTTGTAAAAAAACGTCATATTGCTTTTTATGTGTGTTTTGCACAATTATTCTTATCATCAATTAGTACATTTGCATATCCGGCATTAT
>CAVBPN010000165.1:13354-27894 GCA_963597235.1 bacterium | reverse complement strand
TTATTGTTTGTCCGTACTCACAGTTAAAATCGTCTAAAAAAAAGTAAGACTTTTCATTTTTATCTCGCAGAGGTATAATAAAAGCATTAAATATAAGGAGATTTTTATTATGTATCAGATAGACTTTCATAAACCGCTCTCCATCCATTTCATTGGTATCGGCGGTATCAGTATGAGTGGACTGGCTGAAATCCTTCTTGAAGAAGGCTTCACGATTTCCGGTTCTGATTCCAAGAAAAGCCCACTGACCAGTCTTCTGGAAAGCAAGGGGGCCAAAATCTATTATGGACAGCGTGCCTCCAACATTTCCGATTCTATTCAGGTGGTTGTCTATACAGCAGCTATTCACCCGGATAACCCGGAATTTGCATGTGCAAAAGAAAAAGGCATTCCGATGCTGACCAGAGCCCAGCTCCTCGGTCAGATCATGCGTAATTACGATACTTCTATTGCCGTTGCCGGAACTCATGGTAAGACAACGACTACCTCCATGCTCTCCCACATTCTTCTGAAAGGTGAATGTGACCCGACCATCAGTGTCGGTGGAATCCTTCCGGCGATCGGTGGTAATATCCGTGTCGGACAGTCTGAGACTTTCCTGACAGAAGCATGTGAGTACACAAACAGCTTCCTGAGCTTCTTCCCGACCATGGGCATTATCCTGAATATTGATGCGGATCATCTTGATTTCTTCAAGGACATCGATGACATCCGTCATTCCTTCCGTAAATTTGCAGAACTTCTGCCGGCTGACGGTGCTCTCATCATTAATGCAGATACACCGAAATACGAAATGATCACAGAAAACCTTCCATGTAAAGCGATCACCTACGGTCTGGAACATGATGCAGAATACACGGCCACAGACATCACCTATGATGAATTTGGTCATGCAACCTTCCATGTTCTTCATAATGGCGAAGACCTCGGCACATGTTCTCTGAAGGTACCTGGAATCCACAATGTTTCAAACGCTCTGGCTTCCATCGCTGCAGGACAGCTTCTTGAACTTCCTGTTGATGTGATCTTCGAAGGACTGAAAGACTTCGGTGGTACAGACCGCAGATTCCAGTATAAAGGTAAAGTTGGTGACGTCACGATCATCGATGACTATGCTCACCATCCGACAGAGATCGAAGCAACTCTTCATGCCGCGAAGAATTATCCGCATAAGAAGATCTGGTGTGTATTCCAGCCACATACTTATACACGTACAAAAGCTCTTCTTCCGGAATTTGCAAAAGCTCTGACCCTTGCAGATCATGTCGTACTCGCTGATATTTATGCAGCACGTGAGACGGATAATCTTGGTATTTCTTCCAGAAATCTGCAGGAAAAAATCGTCGAGCTCGGAACTCCTTGCGAATACTTCCCTACTTTCGACGAGATTGAAAACTTTTTATTAGAAAATTGTACACAGGGTGACCTGTTGATAACTATGGGTGCCGGAGACGTTGTAAACATTGGCGAACAGCTTCTTGGTAAATAAGTTATCCACATTATCCACATGTTTATACACATTTTCAGATGCGTATGGCATGTGGATTTTTTATATCCCATTGGTTCACATAATATCTTGTCGATTTTTCGTATTTTTTGCGATAATACCGCAAATTCCGCCATTTTTCGCGGTTGCACATAATTTTATCCTCCGGTTGCTTTCCACATTATCCACATTATCCACATTCCGTTGTGGAAATCCTCTGCGGAAAAATACCCTATTCTCATTTTAAAAATGTTGTGCTATAATCCAAGTGTTCCAAAACAGCCGCAGATACTGCCACAACCGGTTACTGCGGCAGTCGTAATGTCTGCACATGCAGATTTAGAAAGTGAGCGATATTTCATGGCAATGATCACATTACATAATACCTCCCTTCCGGAGGTTACGATCTTATCGAACACATTTATTGATAACTATATGCCGGAGGCCAACGGAGAGTTTGTAAAAGTATATATCTATCTTTTGCGCGCGCTTTCCAGTGCTCCGGTTTCTTTCAGTCTGGAGCAGATGGCTGACCGCCTTCTCTGCACGGAGAGAGATATCCTCCGCGCACTGAAATACTGGGCAAAACAGCAGCTTCTTACCCTGGATTTTACAGATAGCAACAAGCTTTGCGGAATCGCCCTTCTTACTCCGGCAAGTCCGGTAAATAAGGTGCAGGAAGAGATTTCCGTTACCGCTGAACAGCCGGCTGCACAGCCTGTTATCCGTACAGAAGCACTCACTCCGGACCGTGTAAATGAACTGAAACAGAACGAAGATATCATCCAGCTTCTCTATGTGGCAGAACAATATCTCGGAAAGACACTTTCCCCGACAGAGATTCAGAAGATTCTTTTCTTCTATGATGGTCTTGGCATGTCCGCTGACCTGATCGAATACCTGATCGAGTACTGTGTCGGCCACAATCATAAAAGCATCCGTTACATCGAGAAAGTTGCTCTCGCGTGGGCCGAAGAAGGCATCACTTCTGTAGAACAAGCGAAGCAGTCCGGCTCCCGGTACAATAAGGATTATTTTTCCATCCTCAAGGCACTCGGCATCACGAACCGTAATCCGGTAGAGACCGAGATTACTCTGATGGATACCTGGCTCAAGACCTACGGTTTCTCCATGGAAATCATCCAGGAGGCCTGTAACCGCACCGTCCTCCAGACCGGGCAGGCCAGCTTCCAGTATACAGATAAGATCCTGGAAGGCTGGAAAAAGAAAGAAGTCCGAACCCTCGATGATATCCGCACACTGGATACTGAACACAAAAAACGCCGTCAGGATAAGAAAGCTGCCGCTTCCAGATCTGCACAGCCTTCTAATAACCGCTTTAATAACTTCCAGCAACGAGAATATAACTTCGATGAATATGAGAAGCATTTGTTAAATCAGTAAAGGAGAATACTGTGGCTTTACAGAATTTTCAGTATGATATTATTATGAGAGAATATAACCGGCGTCAGTCCCAGGTACAGCATGACCTGGAAGAACGCCGCAGAGAAGCCTTTATCCGCGTTCCTCGGCTTCTGGAGATTGACCAGGAAGTTGCGGCTTTAAGTGCCCGAAAGGCCCGTTCTCTTCTGCAGGGCGAATCCGATACGCTGGAAGATCTCAAAAGAGATGTAGCTGCACTTGCCGGAGAACGCCGCTCGCTTCTTCGCAGTAACGGATTTTCTGATGATTATCTGGAACCGCATTATTTCTGTCCAATCTGCCAGGATACCGGTTATGTGGACGGACATAAATGCTCCTGTTTTAAGAAATCGGAAGTTGAATTGCTGTATACACAGTCGAATCTGAAAGAGATTCTCAAAAAAGAGAACTTTGAGCACTTTTCTTTTGACTGGTATTCTGATACAATAAAAAATGAAGCAACAGGATTAACAGCCCGCGAAACAGCAAAACGGGCTTATGATACTGCCCGGAACTTTGTAAATGATTTTGACAAGCGCGCACAGAACCTGTTTCTGTATGGCAGCACCGGAGTCGGAAAGACCTTCCTCTCCCACTGCATCGCCAGTGAGCTTCTCAATACCGCGCATTGTGTTTTGTACTTTTCTGCATTTGATCTGTTTGACCGTCTGGCCCAGACAGCCTTTTCCAGAAAATCTGAAACAGATCCGGGTGATGATTTTATCCTTGACTGTGATCTTCTGATCATAGATGATCTCGGGACAGAACTCACAAACAGTTTTGTCTCCTCGCAGCTGTTTTTGTGTATTAACGAGCGTATCTCACGCCGTAAATCCACGATCATATCTACGAATCTGAAACTCGAAGATTTTTCAGCCACCTATTCCGAGAGAACCTTTTCCCGGATAGCTAGTAATTACCAGATGCTTAAGCTTATCGGCAAAGACATCCGAATACAGAAAATATTTTTAGGAGGAAAATAAACGATGGCACAGTTAAACAACAAGGAACTGACAACACTTCCTGTAGGAAGGCTGGGACTTATTCCCCTCGATAGCTGCCGTCCCCTTGGCGAGAAAGTAAATGAATGGCTTGTAAAATGGAGAAAAGAGCGTGAGAATCCTGAATTAGGTACCTGCGCTTTTGAAGGATATCAGCGTGATTCCTACATCGTGAATGTCAAAACTCCTCGTTTTGGTTCCGGTGAAGGTAAAGGCGAGATCAGTGAATCCGTACGTGGCGACGATATCTACGTTATGGTTGATGTCTGCAACCACAGCATTAACTACACGATCAGCGGATATACGAACATGATGTCACCTGATGACCATTTCCAGGATCTGAAGCGTGCGATCGCTGCGATCGGCGGTAAAGCCCGCAGAGTCAATGTCATTATGCCATATCTCTACGAGAGCCGTCAGAGTAAACGTGTTGGACGTGAGTCCCTTGACTGTGCATCCGCACTTCAGGAACTGACAAAAATGGGCGTAGAAAACATCATCACATTCGATGCTCATGATTCACGTGTACAGAATGCAACTCCGCTGCATGGTTTCGAGACTATCCAGCCATCATACCAGTTCATCAAAGCTCTTCTTAAAAATGTAGAAGGACTTCATATTGATAATGATCACTTCATGATCATCAGCCCAGACGAAGGAAGCATGCGCAGAGCCATCTACCTTGCAAACGTTCTCGGTGTAGATATGGGTATGTACTACAGACGTCTTGACTACACAAAAGTAGTAAAAGGACGTCATCCGATCGCTGCATATGAATTCCTCGGACCAAAACTTGAGGGAAAAGATGTCATCCTGATCGATGATATGATTTCCTCCGGAAGCAGTATTCTTGAGATCGCATCCCTTCTTAAGAAACGTGGTGCAGGAAAGATCTTCATCTGCACAACATTCGGTCTCTTCACAGAAGGAATGGAAAAATTCGATGCCGCATACGCAAAGGGAACCTTCGATAAACTTCTTACCACAAACCTTGTTTATCAGGATCCTGAACTCCTTGCAAGAGAATACTATATCAGCTGCGATATGAGTAAATACATCGCACTGATCGTCGATACACTGAACCACGATATGTCTGTCAGCCATCTTCTTAATCCTGCAGACAGAATCAAGAAATGTGTCAACAATTATATGGCTCAGTACGATAAATAAATCAGCATCCAAAAAGGGACGGAAGCCTCAATGGTTTCCATCCCTTTTCTGTTAGCGGATTATTTTATTTACAGAAATATATTATCTACAGAAAGATCTCGTTTACAGTCAGGCCTGATTTTTTCAGAACCTCCAGTTCCTGCTTCTTACTTGTACTCATAATCACCTGACGCTTCGTCTCTATAAGCCATGAAACAGCCTCTCTCAGTCTTTCCGGATCAAATGCACAGAACATTTCATCAAATATAATCGGAAGTCTTTCTGTGCCACACAGAAGCTCTCCTGCTGCCAGTCTCATTGCCAGATATATCTGTTCCACCATGATCAGACGCAGATTTTCGATCGGCAGTATTTCTTTCCCGGTATCCACGCTGATATGAAATTCATCGTCAACCATCAGTTCTTTGCATGTTCCACCTGTAATCCCACGTAAGATCTCAGACATTGTTCTGACTAAACGATTTCCGGTCTGACGATATGTCCGGTCTGACAACTTCTCAATGGACTTCATTGCAAGATTGAGTGCATCGATCTCTACTTCTTCCATCAGAGGAAGATACGCATATTCTCCCAGCTCTCTGAGTTCTTCTGTCAGATTGGAAAGTTCCATATTTTTTTCACGCAGTTCCTCATCAATGCTGCTGCGTCCGCCCTCCAGTTTACTCTGTCTGGAAAGCCATCTGGTTTTCATCCGTTTACGTTTTTCCAGCTCACGTACTGTGCGCATTTCAAAGTTCAGTTCCGTGATAAACAGCAGTACCCCTGCAATACCTGCCAGAACTGCCGGAAGAATCCGTCCCGCTTCCAGCGCCAGGATCAATGCACCAGCGAGCGCAAGCAGAGCCGTTGCACACATTCCTGCGATCTGTATCTGATTCCTTGTCTCAAGCGTTCCGATCCGATCATCAAGAAGATAATATCCATTACTCTCCTCGTTCATCCGAAGAGCGTTCTCCTGTTCTCCGAGCTGTGCTCTCTGTTCCTCGACGTCACGAATTTCCCTGCGCAGACTCCTGATCTGTGCGGAGATTTTCTCTTTTGCAAGCTGATCCGCCTTTTTACGGCGTTCCACCTGCACCTGATAGCCCTTTCGTGCCATCTTTATCCTCTGGAATGTTTTTCCCAGATCGACCGAGCAGTCTCCCGTTTTCTGAAATCCGGTCATCTGTTTCTGAACTTCACGAACAATCTCGTTTCCTGTATTTCCCTTAAGTGGTGCGATGCAGATGGCATTTTCATAAACCGCTTCACTGATTCCCAGCGCCATCTTATCTTCGCTGATATGGTCCGCATCAAGAAGTTCTCCACTCTCCTCACAGAGAAGTTCACTGTATGGCTCCTCCCGGTGCAGATCTCTGGTCAGGCGGTAATTACGTCCGCCGCTCTCAAACCAGATCACACCCGCATAAGGAACATCCATCCTGCCGAACAGCATTCTTTCGATAAAAGCCTGGATTTCCCTTCTCGTCTGTTCTTTCTCCGTGTACAAAACATTGATATCCGGCGAAAAAGTGATCGTCTGCTTATATATACTTCCAAAATCTCTAATTTCTATCTGTTTGATCTTCATACTCGTTTCCTGTCACTGGTCAGCACCTTTGTTGTCAAAAGTGCCTGAAGGCCATAGTAAAGAGCTTTTTTCTCTACTACAGTCAGATCTTTCTTTAAAAAAGTTTTGATATAGTCACCGATCAGAGTTCCCCTGTACTGCCGGTACAGACTCTCCAACTGATACGCAGGTCTTGATTCATCCATGATCTCCACAATATTTCCAAGCCTGTGAAGACGTTCCGGTAAAAGAACATTATCCGGAGAAACTTTTCCCTTAATGATTAGACGGTAAATATTTCTTCCGCCTCGTTTCATTACTTCCGTACGCAGCATCTCTTCAAGCGTATACTGTGAGGTATTCTGATCCACGGTAAGGACCAGATTCTGATAAGAACGCAGAGCAAAAGGACGCAGCTTCAGCTTTATGGTTCCTTCGTCAAATGTGCCTTCTATATATCCGTGTTTTCCGACATCGTTACGGTCCTGTGGCTCCAGTGCGCCCGCATAGGCAATCTTATCTCTGAACACCGTATGTGGCTTATGCGAATGCCCCAGTGCTACATAATCGAATCCTGCCCCTGCCAGTTTTGTGAAATCCATCGGACAGTGTCCGACTTCTCCACCATGGGCGAGCAGTACATGAAATCCCGGTTTCTCTTCCGGCACCCAGTCATCATATATCGGTGTACGAATCTCCGGATGTTCGTAGCTCAATCCGTAGACAAAAACTTTTTTTTCCGGAATTTCCACGCAGGACTTCTGTTCGCGGTCAAAAAATGTTACATTCTGCGACCAGACAAAATTTCTGTAAAAAGAATCTTCTTTTATATAGTCATGATCTCCTGCCATCAGAAAGACTCTGGTATCCGGTATAGACGCAAACAAATCGTCAACTTCTCTCAGTTCCCTGAGAAGAGGCTGACGATGAAAAAGGTCCCCGGCTATAAACAACAAATCCACCGGACTCTTGCGGATACCCGCAATGACCCGGCGGAATGTTTCCCAGATTTCTTCTTCCCTCTCATGACTCCACGGACAGCCCCTGTCAGGAACTGCCCCCAGATGTACATCTGAAAGATGGATAAATCTTATCATGTAAAATCTACTCCTTATAAATCACAGTTATTTACTGTTCTCGGGAACGGGATCACGTCACGGATGTTACCCATACCTGTCAGATACATTACGCAGCGCTCAAAGCCAAGTCCGAATCCGGAATGACGAGTGGAGCCGTATTTACGGAGATCCATGTAGAACTGATAATCTTCTGCTTTCAGTCCCAGTTCATCCATACGTGTTTTCAGCTTATCGTAGTCGTCCTCTCTCTGGCTTCCTCCGATGATCTCACCGATTCCCGGTACCAGACAGTCCATAGCTGCAACAGTCTTTCCGTCTGCGTTCTGCTTCATGTAGAACGCTTTGATCTCTTTCGGATAATCTGTTACGAATACCGGTTTCTTAAAGATCTGCTCTGTCAGGTAACGCTCATGCTCTGTCTGCAGATCGCATCCCCAGAATACCTTATAGTCAAATTTATCGTTATTTTTCTCCAGAAGTTCGATTGCTTCTGTGTATGTTACATGTCCGAATTCAGAATCTACGACATGGTTCAGACGATCCAGAAGCCCTTTATCGATAAAGGAATTGAAGAAGTTCATTTCTTCCGGAGCATTCTCCAGTACGTAACGGATCACATATTTCAGCATGTCCTCTGCAAGATCCATGTTGTCATTCAGATCAGCAAATGCACATTCCGGCTCAATCATCCAGAACTCTGCTGCATGACGTGTTGTATTGGAGTTCTCTGCACGGAAAGTCGGTCCGAATGTGTAGATGTTGCGGAATGCCTGTGCATAAGTCTCACCATTCAGCTGACCACTTACTGTAAGGTTAGTCTCCTTGCCAAAGAAGTCCTGGCTGTAATCTACGCTACCATCTTCGTTCAGTGGCGGATTCTTCATATCCAGTGTTGTAACCTGGAACATCTCGCCGGCACCTTCACAGTCACTTCCTGTGATCAGTGGTGTATGAACATATACAAATCCTCTTTCCTGGAAGAATTTATGGATTGCGTATGCACAAAGGGAACGTACACGGAACACTGCCTGGAATGTATTTGTTCTCGGTCTTAAGTGTGTCATGGTTCTTAAGTATTCCAGAGTATGACGTTTCTTCTGAAGCGGATAATCCGGTGCAGATGCGCCCTCTACCTGTACTTCGTCTGCCTGGATCTCAAATGGCTGCTTTGCTTCCGGAGTCGGAACCAGAGTACCTTTCACGATGATCGCTGCGCCAACGTTTAATTTACTGATCTCAGCAAAATTCGGCATATTGTCGTGATATACAACCTGCAGGGTCTCAAAAAAAGAACCGTCATGAAATACGATAAATCCAAATGCCTTAGAACCACGTACGCTTCGTACCCATCCTCCTACAGTGATTTCCTTATTCAGGTATTCTTCTCTGTTTTTATAAATTTCTTTTACAGTTGTGAGCTTCATAATCTATACCTCTCTGTTTTCATTTCCCATCCAATTGATTTCTAGTATAGACTATTCAGTGGATTACTGCAAGGAGTAAATCTTGGAGAATTGCGGTTTTTGTTGCGTTTTTCTTGTGTTTTTCTTGTGTTTTTATGTTGTTTTTACTCTTCCCATTTAAGAGTTCCGGTCAGTGCGTAATCTTCCTGCATATTATAGGAAGCAATTCCCTTCTCCGTTACCAGATAAAAGACATCCCCGATATAGACACCGCGCACTCGCCGGTAGTCCTGATAACTCATATCCCCGTCAAACAGTTCATTCTTATTCATATTCAGATACACTTCCGGCAAAAAACCTTCTTCATCACTGTAAGAAAACAGTCCATAATAGAAATTTTCACTGGAATCATACACATCGTTCGTGTTTCCATAGATTCCGTAAGCAAAGCCAAACAGATTTTTCTTCGGGGCAGCAAGGATCGCACGATAATTTGAAAGTGCATCACAGAAAGATACATCTTTCAGGATAAAACGGTCTGTCTCTTTTATATCGGTCGGATCAGACAGATCAAACATCGAACATTTCATACCGGATACATTTCCGGTATCCAGATCTGTTTCCCAGCCAATTCCCAGAAGCTGATCTTCATCATAAAAATGCAGGTATTCGGAAAATCCTGTGATTTTCAGTTCACCGGTCACTTTTGGATTTTCAGGGTCTGAAAAGTCCACTACAAAGAGCGGATCTGTATTTCGATACGTCACAAAGTATCCGGTCTTTCCCATAAATCGGGCTGATTTAATTTCTTCGTCTTCTGCAAGATTCTCGATCTTTCCGATGGTTTTCAGCGTGCTGTCAAGCACATACAGACTGTTGTCGCGTGAATAGTTGCTGTAGTCTTTATCCCATCCTTCCACAGTCGCAACTACACGGAGATTTCCGTCATATTCATCCATAGAGAAATTATTATTCAGCTCTCCTTTTACAGAACCGGTTGCCCCGTCCGTAAACTCTCCGGAATCATAGCCTATCCGCACGATCTCTGTACGAGTCTCGGTATCATTCCATATCTCTGTAACGGAATAAATATTATTTTCACTGACATAAAACGTATTTGCACTGCTGACCACTGCCATAACATCGGTCGCCTGATCCGGCTTATCCGGTGAAACGGCGCCTGCTACCAGAAAGACTTTTCCATTATAAGAAAAATCTTCATCCGGCGTTGGAAGATAAATATGGTCACAACTGATATATTCTTCTCCACTTCGCGGTACATAGTACTGAAGCTGATCTGCATCATTGCCTGCATCCGGTGTATAGGAAGTAAACAGATACAGTCTACCACCGTTTCTTCTGGAAGAAAGATATGATCCGTCCTGCTGGTAAGTGCCGGTTTTTTTCGGGTTCTCTTTATCAGAAATATCATAAGTTTCTACTGTAACCGTAGTCACCGGCATACTGTAACTGGTACGAACGCTGTCGGTAGTACTGTCTGCTGCATCACTACTGTTCTCCGCGTCATCTTCTGTATCGTCTTCCGTATCGGCCTCAGCGTTTGTTTCTGTCGATGGAAGCTTCAGACTGCCCCTATATGTTACATAGTCTTCCTGCTGACGGATCAGCTGCAGACAGTCGCCATCCACATACAGTTCTTTATAATCTGAACTGACTTCCCCCTTGATCTCATCCAGCAATTTCATGGACGCCACATCTATGATTCGAAGATTTCCCTTACTGTCCAGAGCATAAATACAAGTTCCATCCGTCTTTACGATATCGGCTTCTTCTACCAGTTCTTCCTGTGTATTTGTTGCGGAATAATCCCCATTCTCTTCAGACGGATCTACACCAAATTCCGGATCAAGCGGCTCATCTGATTTAGAGACCACCATATTATCAGAGACACCCATATCAACACTGCTGGCACTCGCAGTGTCTCCTGCCGCATCTGCCGTCTCTTCGATCATCATGACACGCGGCTGGACATTATTGTAGGAAGGATTTTCTTTCCATTCTTTCACCAGATCATAGAGAGCTTCGTAGCTGTCCGCATGAGAGATTCCCTCAACCGGGGCCGTCGTCGGAAGTGGGGTCACCGGGATCTTCTGCGTATTATTCTCGGTTGCTTCTTCCTCAGATTCTGCTTCTGAGTCTGCCGTATCCTCGACGGTACTCGTTTTCGTTTCTTCCTGCTTCACGGAATCGGTTCCCTTCCACATCGGAATCGTCCCGAATGCCAGTGCACTGACTGCAAGAACAGCCACTGTTGTAAGTATATATCTTCCTTTCATTTTGCGCCTCTTTTGCTGAACCTTTCTCGTTATATCAGTTTCCTTGATACCATATTTTTTAAGCTTGCTGTTTTATGTCATTCTAGCATAAAGCAAGCGGCAGACTGTAATATTCTATATGCAGACAAGGACCTAAAGTCCTACAAAATTACTGTCTCTACAATAATCTCTTCGTCTCTAAGTCCCTGTCTTTTGTATTATGTATTAATTTTTACAAGATATTCTTTTATAAGATTTTCTTTACAGTTTTTCAATAAATCTCATGAATGCCTCTCTGCCTTCCGGTGTGCATTTATATACACCAGCATCCTCAAGAACATGAGTAAATACGATTCCCACTTCTTTCTGAAGAATCTCATGAACATTGTCTTTATTGATATCTTTATATTTCGGAAGAAATTCTTTTGCCCATGCAGCATGTTTCTCGATCTTTTCGTTGGATGCGATGTCTTTTCCTTCCAGAATGTATTCTTCCAGAAGTTCCAGTTCTTCTTTCAGTCTTGCCGGAAGAACTGCCAGACCCATAACCTCGATCAGACCAATGTTCTCTTTCTTAATGTGATGATATTCTGCATGCGGATGATAAACACCGAGCGGATTTTCTTCTGTTGTAATGTTGTTTCTCAGAGTCAGATCCAGTTCAAACATATCGCCGACTTTACGTGCGATCGGTGTAATCGTATTGTGCGGCTCTCCGTCTGTCTCTGCAAAAATAAATGCAGATTCATCAGTATATCCTCTCCATACTTCCAGTACATGAGTCGCCAGATCTACCAGACGTGCAGAATCTTTATGACGAATACGAAGTACAGATAACGGCCATTTAACGATGCCGACTTCCACATCTTCAAATCCCGGAATCGTCACATGTTTCTCGATTGGAGCCTTTGCCATGGCGAAGATGTAATGTCCGCCCTGGAAATGATCGTGACTCAGGATAGAACCTCCAACGATCGGAAGGTCTGCATTGGATCCCAGGAAATAATGCGGGAACAGTTTTACGAAATCAAACAGTTTAATGAATGTATTTCTCTCGATCTTCATCGGTGTATGATGACTGTTGAAAACAATGCAGTGTTCATTATAGTATACATATGGAGAATACTGGAATCCCCACGGTGTATCGTTAATTGTGATCGGAATGATTCTGTGGTTCTGTCTTGCCGGATGATTGACACGTCCTGCATATCCCTCATTTTCCGGGCAGAGGAGACATTTCGGATAGCTGCTTGCCTTCGCATTTTTTGCTGCTGCGATCGCCTTTGGATCTTTTTCCGGTTTTGAAAGATTGATCGTAATATCAATCTCACCATACGGGCTGTCCACTTTCCATTTCTGATCTTTCTTTACACGATAGCGGCGGATATAGTTACTGTCCTGGCTTAATTTATAGAAGTAATCAGTAGCTTCCTGCGGACTGTTCTGATATTTATCCCAGAATTCTTTCTGAACCTGTGCCGGACGCGGCATCACACAGTTCATCAGTCTTGTATCAAAAAGATCACGATACACAACGCTGTCTTCGATCAGACCTCTCTTTACGGCTTCATCCAGAAGCTCATTTAAAGTCTCTTCCAGGTCCACATTGGAAAAGGACTCTTCCGGTTCTACATATTCATCCTCATGAAATACATCCAGAAGAAGATTGATGGTGTAATTTTTTTCACACTCCGGAACCAGTCCTGCTTCCATTCCATACTGTACAAGTTTCGTGATGCTTTTGCTTAACATAAGCCTGTCCCCCTGTTGAATTTATTTTTGGTTATCAAGATAAGATATAAAGACATTTCCTGCCGCCTGGAACAACGCTGTACTGTCGTTCATTCCATAAGGACTTACCTCGCCGGTTGCCGGATCAAGAAGCCATGTATTGTACTGATCGTATCCGACAATCACAACACTGGAATCTGCACCGGTCTTGGCTATAACCGCACGCTGTGCACTGACCTCATAGAGTACATTTTCCAGACTGCATCCGGTAAGATCGATCACAGTTCCCGAATCTCCCAGACCCTGCTGAAGAACATCCTTATCCCAGGAACCACTTCGAATGATCTCCGGAACATCCTCTGTATTCAGTGTCAGCTGTGTTTTCATATTTCCTCGTTCCCATACATACTGCTGTGCCCGGTTCAGAACCACACCGGTAAGGCTGTCTGCATGAAGGATCGCCTGCGCCGGATCTGTCCATGTACTGTCCAGTCCGCCTTTTGCATAGACATAATAAACATTACTGATCTGGCTCTTATCGACATCAAGTTCTACTGTCTTCTCCCCTGTATTCTTCATCTTTGCGGTGAGAATCAGCGGCTCATCCGTTTCCGGTGCATTATCAAATACCAGTTTAACAATCACACCCTGACGGGTGGTGCTGGTCTGTTCAGCTGAAACAAGGTTTGCCGACGCTGCCTGATTATTCATAATGTTGTCTTTATTTTTTACTGTATAAGTGCTTCCTGATTTCTCAGAAAGATTGAATTGCATTAACATTGTTCCGACTGTCACATCGGTAATGTAATACCCATCCTGATGATACTCCTTTTTAACTGTTCCGTCAAAGCCTTCGATCTTTATCGACGTAATTCCATCTGTCGTATGACCATTCTCATCGGTAAGGCTGTCACCATCAAGAACATTTCCATAAATAAGATCTTCATTCATAAAGCCAAGAACACGAAGACTCTGACCGGAATCCGGTGTATCATTTCTGGTCTCGAGCGTATCAAAATCAATGAACTCTATCTGACCGGCCTGATCACCGTCACTGATCCGCCATGCTGCGTGTGCATTTGTCGCAGACACTGCAAACTGATTTCCATCAATATTCTCTGCAAGCACATCGTAGCTGCTCTCATCGATATTAATCTGATAAAGTTTTCCTGCAAGCAACAGGAACAACTGGTTATCTTTATTTACATAACTCAGCGTACCAAGATCTGATTTCAAAAATTCAAAGGACTCCGCCGTTGGAATAAATACACGTTCCTCGACAAAATTCTGGTCATGATCGTAATGATAGATTCCGACTCCGCAGTATCCTTCATAATTTCCACGATTCATATAACCATAGACCATGAAATCAAGATCACCGCTGTCATTGATATCCAGCAGTTTAATATCATGTTCCAGTCTG
>CAVBPN010000165.1:0-13344 GCA_963597235.1 bacterium | reverse complement strand
TTTGCACTTCTACGAAAATCAAAAACATCTACAAATTTTCCGGTGTCCGGCGCATAAGTCCAGAGAGCACCTTCCTGTGTAAATGCCGTCACACTGCCATCTTCATTGGAAAGCATCGTAACTGCTTTGTCCCTGACTCCAAGCGTGATCCCATCATCTGTGATCACAGACTGCTGCGGATCAAATACCTGATCTGCACTGCGCTGGAAATCCAGAAGCATGATCCTTGCATCGGTATAACGAAGTCTGTAGAAATCTGTTACATTATAGTACTCTGCGCCATCGTTTTCGTTTGCTGCCTTAATCTCATACTCAAGTGAGATACTGGCGGTCGTCTCGTTGATCTCCTTAATGACCGGAATCCCTTTCTTTGAAATCTGCGGGCTTAAATTACCCCAGCTGATCGTAGAAAGCGGTGACTGGATCGTTACGGATGTAAAGTTCGTAGAAGAAGATTCTGTCGATTCCAGATAAGCCGCCAGATTATCTGCAGAAGTCTTGTCCATACACATCTGCGCAAAATCAGAAGCAAATTTCACATAGGCTTCTGTGTTCGTGGAGGATCTGGAAACCACTCTCGTATAATAGTAAGCTTCTCCGTCACTCGTATCCAGCGTGATCTGAAGCGAATATTCCTGATTCATCAGAAGACCCGAGCTGATCTCGATCTGTGCACGGGAATAACCATCAGAACCGGAAGTATCCAGACTTTTGATCTTTCTGTTTTCAACAATCTTCGTTCCGTCGGAAGTACGTACTTCATAAGAAAGACTTTTTATCTTCTCATCATATGGGTTTACTGCGATTGTCAGCTTCTTTGTCGTATCAAGCGGCGTCACACTGTCACGTACAAAATCCGCTTCCATCGGCTGGCGATATCCGTACATCCTGTTTGCCAGTGTACCGTTAAAATCCACCATTACTTCCGGCAGCGTCGGATTATTCATATCGGACCGGTCATCTGTCGTCTCATTATTCATAAGAAAAGAAGTCCCCGCCACGCCCAGTATAAACACGATCAGAAGTATCAAAAACCTTTTCAAAAATCCTGTTATGGCTCTCATACTCCCTCCTTCGCATTAAATCCATCCGGATAAAGAAGTTTCTCCAGTGTCAGATGGCCGTGAATAGCATCCGTCATCTGTTTCAGTCCCTCACCGGAATACGGTTTTCCCGTTTTTACTGCCCGAATCAGAAGATTCTTCGGGGTATGTTCCATATCAATAAACTCAAGGATCTGTGTATTATAACCTTTTGATTCCAGAAGTTCTGCACGGATTCCGTCGGTAAGAAGCGCTGACATCCTCTCTTTTAAAAGTCCGTATTTTAGGACCGGAGAAAGCAGGTCGTTCTGGATCTGGTCATTCAGCTCATGCTGACAGCACGGAACGGACAGAATGACCTGCGCATCCCATTCCACTGCCTTTGCAAGTGCATAGTCTGTTGCTTTATCGCAGGCATGAAGCGTTACCACCATGTCTACTTTCTGTACGCCCTCATAGTCCACAATATCACCACACAGGAAATGCAGTTTTTCATAACCATATTTCTCTGCAAGGCCATTGCATTTTCGGATCACGTCTTCTTTCAGATCCAGGCCGATGATATTGACATCATAGCCTTTCAGTTCTTTCAGATAATAATACATGGCAAATGTCAGATAAGATTTCCCACATCCGAAATCAAGGATCGTGACCTCCCGCTCCCTGGATAATGCAGGAAGAATATCTTCGATAAATTCCAGGAAACGGTTGATCTGTTTAAATTTATCATAGGACGGACGATGGATCTTTCCTTCTTTTGTCATAACTCCAAGATCCACAAGGAACGGAACCGGTGTTCCTTCCTTCAATATATACTGTTTCACACGATTGTGTGCCAGAATCTGAACAGGCTCCAGTGCCTGATGCTGTTTTACTTTAATGGTCGCCTTACCTTTTTTACTAATCAGAACAGTACCATCTTTACGCCGTCCCTGCACCTGCAGCTGGGAGAAACCGCCTTCGGTAAGACACTGTTCCACATAAGCGATCACTTCTGTTTTGTTATAATTAGAATGAAGGACCTTTGTTCCTACCGTGGAAGATGCCTGATAACAGACTTTTCCTTTCAGCTCGATCTGGCGGATCCGCACTTTTGACGGAGCATCTTTTTCCTTACTCCGCTGTCCGCTTAAGACTGCAAGCATCAGTTCTTCATCAAAATGTCATCATATTTAATTATTATTTTTTCTCTCAATAAATAGGTTACTGTTCACAGCAACCTGGTCATGATCACGGCTTCTGTCAGAATCCGCGATATCTGCGTCGTCTGCACCGTCGTCTGGAAATTTCCTGATACAGAAGTACCTGGATCAGTTCATCCAGAAACTCATCCGGAATCTCCTGTGCCATCATCTCGCCCTCCACCTGAGCACGGATCTGGTTAAAAAGCCGGTGCATCATAAATTTATCCGGATGCTCATCATAAAGTCGGCTGCCCTCATAATCCATAAGCTGACATTCTTCTTCAACTTTTTCCTGAATCTTTCGGGCTGTCTCCGGATAATACGATTTCATCAGAGCAAACTCCTGCTCCTGTATCCTCTCACCACTGTAGAGAGAAGGATTTGCATAGGTCATATAAAATGGAAGAAACTTGTCATAATACATGGACAGGCTCCTGTTTCGTCATCATCTATAACATTCTATGCAAAATTTCTCTGAATGTGAGTTTAGCCCTGGATGTCTTTCAGAATACGGAGGGTCAGCTTAAAGCTGCGCTCTGCCGCCTGTGCTTCGAATGTCGGGTAATCCATCTCTGCGCTTCCGTCAGCTTTATCGGAAATTGCACGGATCACAAGGAACGGTACGTTATTCAGATAAGCTGCCTGCGCAATCGCAGCACCTTCCATCTCTACTGCATAAGCGCCGAATTCTTTTGTGATAAAGTCTTTCACACCCTGGTCAGCTACGAACTGATCTCCGGATGCAATACGTCCTTCGAATACATCGATATCCGGGTTTGCTTCTTTGCATGCTTTTACAGCAAGTGCGCGAAGCGCATCATCACTGTGGAAAGAAAATGCTTCCATCTGCGGAATCTGTCCTACCGGGTAACCAAATGCAACGGCATTCATATCATGATGGATCAGGTCTGTGGAAACAACGATATCTCCGATGTTGATATCTGCATTCAGGCTTCCTGCAATACCTGTGTTGATCACAACTTCTGCCTTGAAGTCATCGATCAGAATCTGTGTGCAGACTGCTGCGTTTACTTTACCGATTCCGGAACGGACAACAACTACGTTCTTTCCCTCGATAATTCCTGCATAAAATTCCATGGAAGCTTTACGGGTCACCTGAATATCTTTCATCTGTTCCTTAAGGCTTGCAACCTCAACTTCCATTGCTCCTATAATACCAATACATCTCATAATATTGTAATCTCCTTTATCATTGTGCCCTTTTCTGAAATAGCAGGACATTGTAATTTGTTATAAATTGTAGTTTTCTCTGTATAGAGAATAGCAGTTACTGTTCACTCCGTTCATAATAACGAAGAGCATAGTCTATTATAGCAAATGTTACGTTCATATGGAAACTTTTTTTATTTTGGAGATTCGCAGAGATTTTGAAGTGAAACGCAACCGGGCTTGTTCCTTCTGTCTTTTTCTGGTATACTGAGGAAAAATATTGGACTCAGGAGGTTAAGATTATGGTATATAAAACATCTGGTGTCTGTTCAAGCGCCATTTCATTTGAAATTGATGATCAGGGAAAAGTTCATGATGTAAAATTCCAGGGCGGATGCTCCGGTAATACGCAGGGTGTTGCGAAACTGATCGAAGGCATGGATGCAAAAGAAGCAATCAGCAGACTGGAAGGAATCCGCTGCGGATTCAGACCGACATCCTGTCCGGACCAGCTGTCCAAAGCACTGAAAGAGGCATTGAACTAAAAAATCTGGGGAAAATCCCCAGATTTTTTAATTTAGTTCATCTCTATCCCATTTATCACACAGCGACTGTATATCTCTGGTAAAACGGTCCAGATCTTTGTTCGGCATACCTTCGCTCTTTCGGATAACAGACATAAGGCGCTGTCCCATAGCAACCAGCTTCTGGAATGCACGTGCAGCTTTACTTGCTTTCGGAGAAACAGAAGCCTTCGTGATCCTGACACCCTGTGCCTCATAAATGCAGGCATTGTTCGCCAGGTCATAGGCTGTTCCGCTGAATGGAGCCATCGAATCCAGCCCCAGTTCTTCCTGCAGTCTTCTTGCAAAAATCTCGGTCACTTCATCATCACCGTGGGTGACAAATACTTTTTCCGGTTTTTCTTTGAATGCCTTAATCCAGGTCATCAGACCATTCACATCTGCATGGCCACTGATACCCGGCATCTGACGGATCTCTGCACCTACAGCAACCGTCTCACCAAACAGTTTGACTTCGGTCGCACCTTCGATCAGGGCACGGCCAAGCGTTCCGATCGCCTGATAGCCGACGAACAGGATCGTATTGTTCGGATTCCACAGATTATGTTTCAGATGGTGCTTGATTCGACCGGCATCGCACATACCACTCGCAGATATGATAACCTTGCAGTCTTCGTCAAAGTTGATTGCTTTTGAATCGTCACTTGTAATCGAGGTCTTTAAGCCCGGGAACATCAATGGGTTGATGCCCTTTTTGACCAGTGCCATAGCTTCTTCATCAAAGCAGTCATAAATATGTTCATTGAAGATCGTTGTCGCTTCATTTGCCAGAGGGCTGTCGACATAGACCTTAAAGTTATCGTGTCCATGTACACGTCCTTCTTCTTTAATCTGTCGGATAAAGTACAGCATTTCCTGTGTACGTCCGACTGCAAAAGAAGGAATGACAACGCTTCCGCCGCGGTCAAAGGTATGCTGAATCACTTCGCTGAGCATAGATACATAATCCGGGCGGTCACCGTGGCTTCTGTCACCGTAAGTGGATTCCATGACTACATAATCTGCATCATGGAGATAGACCGGGTCTTTGATCAGTGGCTGATTCAGGTTTCCGATATCGCCGGAGAACACGATCTTCTTTTCTTTATCGTCTTCTTTAATGATGATCTCAATGCTCGCAGATCCAAGCAGGTGGCCTGCATCTACGAAACGAACGCTGATTCCCTCAGCCGGTTTGATGGTTTTCTCATATGGACAGGGAACAAAGTTCTGGATAACACCCATGGCATCTTCCATGGTGTATGCCGGAACAAATTCCGGTTTACCCTGACGGCGTCCTTTACGGTTCCGCCATTCTGCCTCGAACATCTGAATGTGGGCACTGTCTCGAAGCATAATGTCACAAAGGTGGCAGGTAGCCTGCGTTGCATAAATCGGTCCCTGAAATCCTTTTGCGTAGATAGCGGGAAGATTTCCGGAATGATCCATATGTGCATGGGTCAGAAGAACAAAATCCAGGTCGCTTCCCTTTACAGGAATATCCTGATTCTCGTAGTAATCCGGGCCCTGTTCCATACCGCAGTCTACCAGGAATTTCTTCCCTGCTGCTTCCAGATAATAACAGCTTCCGGTTACTTCATGTGTCGCCCCAATAAAGGTAATCTTCATGTGCGAACCCCCTTTGTCTGAAAAATCATCCAAGTATGTTTTGTTGTAACCATTATACACGATTTGATTGATTTTTAACAGTCTTTTTGTGCAAAAAAGACAATAAAAGCTTATATGTCCATTAAAATAAGGCGGGGTGTATGAAGTCCCGCCTTGGTTAATGATTCATTGTATGATTTTTAAAATGGTTAAATGATCCGTTTTGACGTGTATGAAATACGTTTTAGTAAAATGAATAATAATGCCTGACACATCGAGTGTGGCATGATTTGTGAGTACGCAGATGCCATTGGACGGTAATGGATGTTTACATAAGGTATTTTTCATCCTATGGTCTTCTTTGCACTTCACGGATTAATGATTTTTAATATTTTTCTTCTTTTCTTCCTTTTTCTCTTCCAATGGTCCTTCCACAGCAACTGTTCACAGCTTATATGAACAGCTTCTGTTTATTTGACCATGATACCCTGAGTCAGCGTTGAGGTAGATTCTTTCGTACCTGACTGGCTGGCTGCATGGTATCCACGCACTCGGTAGTATGTACCCGATGGAACTGCTACATCGATTTCTTTAATCAGCTTCGTTGCATTATCAGCTGTAAAATTCCAGTATTTATAAGTTCCGTAACTTCCATTGACCTTCCGTTCCAGATAAAGTGATAAATACACTTTACTACATTTCTTATGGCACTGCGTTAATCCAGAAATAACAATTTCATTACTAGATTCTCTCTGAATAGTTACATTTCCAAAATTCAGATAGCTGCTTCTCGCTAGAATCGTCGAAGTATCTTCTGCAAAGTCTTCCGTTGTTTCTTCATCTGTAATCTCATCCAGAATACTGATCGTATCTGCATATACCGGTGCAATACTCATTCCGACAGATAAGCCAACCACAAGACCGATTCCAAGAATTTTCTTCCAAATATTCATTTCTCACTTCCTTTCGCTATGCAAACAACCTTTACATAACTATATACGTAAGAAATTTGGAAATATCACTCTAAAATTTCATTTCTTTTACAATTTTTTTTAATTCATCGACTTGTAATTTTCCAATTAAAGAATATGTACATTCTCCATATGTCCAACTGGCTACATATGTATCTAATTCATCTGTCTCATCTTGTAATTCTTTAATTATAATTTTTACATCTCCATTAACTATTTCATCTACAATTATTTCTGTTCCATTAAGACTTTTAATTTTACTAGTCGTGATCTGTTTTTGTTTTTCAATATAAAAAACTTCAAGTCCATCCTCACATTGATATTCTACATCTGCAAAAGATGATTTTTTTGTCACCGCATAATCCAAAAATTCCATTCCATATGGTCTATAAAAAAACTCCGGCATTTTCACATCCAGTTTTTCCTCTATATCTGCAAATGCGTCGCTTTCCTCCATACTTGCATCTTCATTTGTTTCATCATTATATGAAATCAACTGGCTATCATTCCCGCTCAATATCCTGACGCTATTCACAAGATATTTTCTATTTGCTTCGCTGCTCATACTCGCAGCAAACACGCAGATCAGACACAATCCTGCGATTCCTGCAATCCTGCCGAAGCGAACATAACTGTGTTTCTTTTTCGCAGAAGATTTCTTCTTGATGGACACAACTTTTTCTGCTGAATCGGAAGTTTCCTTCGATATCTCCGAATCTTTTCTGAATTCCAGGATCTTCTTTTCAGCTTCTTCATTAGAAGTACCTGCCCCAGAATCTTCTGCCACTTCTTCATCCAGCATTCCCTCTTCTCTCATCCGCTGGTAGAAGCTTTCTCTGGAAACGCTCAGTTTCTCTGCAACATCCTGATTATCCTCGAACTTTCTGCCCGCAAAAAGAGATTCCTCAATCGCATCTGACTCTTTCAGATACTCGTCTTCCAGCCACTGGCTGAATTTCTCGTCATCATCCATATCCGGCATATCCAGGAATGCATCATCTATCTGATTGTCTTTCTGTTCTCTCTCAAACTCTTTTTTCATGATATTATCTCTTTCTTGACAATTCTTCCCCGGTGGTTCATAGTTATTGGTAATAAAATGATTTTCAGGAGGAATTCCCTATGAAACATATTGTTCTCACCGGCGGTGGTACAGCCGGACATGTTACACCAAATATCGCTCTGATCCCGACTCTTAAAGCTGCCGGATATCAGATTTCCTATATCGGATCCTACGAAGGTATCGAACGTAAACTCATTGAAGAAATGGGTATTCCTTATTACGGAATCTCCTCAGGAAAGCTGAGACGTTACTTCGATCCTAAGAACTTTTCCGATCCTTTCCGGGTATTAAAAGGGTTCCACGAAGCTAAGAAACTTCTTAAAAAACTGAAACCTGATGTAGTCTTTTCCAAGGGTGGTTTTGTTACCGTCCCTGTTGTAATCGCAGCGAGACGCTGCAAGATCCCAGCAATCATCCATGAGTCCGATATGACCCCTGGACTTGCCAACAAACTGTGTATTCCATCAGCAGTTAAAGTATGCTGTAACTTCCCGGAAACTGTCAACAGTCTTCCGGCTGATAAAGCCGTGCTGACCGGTACTCCGATCCGTCAGGAGCTGATGAAAGGTGATAAGGAAGCCGGCCGTCAGTTCTGTGGATTTACCTCTGATAAGCCGGTACTGATGGTAATCGGCGGAAGCCTCGGCGCTGCTTCTGTAAATGATCATGTCCGTAAGATTCTTCCTGAACTTCTTAAAGATTTTCAGGTCATCCATCTCTGCGGTAAAGGAAAAATGGATGAAAAACTTAACGGAACAGAAGGATATGTTCAGTATGAATATATCAAAGACGAACTTCCGGATCTCTTTGCACTGTCTGACGTAGTTATCTCCCGTGCAGGTGCAAACGCCATCTGTGAGATCAGCGCTCTCCACAAGCCGAACCTTCTGATTCCGCTGTCAGCTAATGCAAGCCGCGGTGACCAGATCCTGAATGCCCGTTCTTTCGAAAAACAGGGATTCAGCATGGTGCTTGAGGAAGAGGAAATCACCGACGAGAAACTTCTGGATACGATTCACCAGCTGTACGACAACCGCCATTCCTTCGAGGAAGCAATGTCTGCCGGTAAACAGATGGATTCCATTCATCATATCGTTTCTCTGATCGAAGAATGTGTATTATCAAAAAAATAATCTTATATAACAGGATGCAGGCAGTTATCGATGTGACTGCCTGCATAAATTTTCCATTTCTTCAATTATCCAGGCTTTCGAACGTAAATTTCTGTTATTCACATTATTCGGTGTGATTCCATACTCACTTGCTACTTCTGCCGCTGACAGCTCATGCAGTTTCGTCTTCACCAGAATGTCGTAATTCATCGGATTTCTCATCCGAAGCCTGTTCAGTACAAGTTTCTGATATTTCTCTTCTTCCATACGGAGTATTCTTGCCTCTGGATTACTTTCTTCGTCCACCGGCTCGTACGCATATTCCTCATGATCCGCCAGATTGCTTTCCGGTCTGGATGAGGTCTTTCTGTAATGGTCTATGCATTTGTTGGTTGTCACTTTCGTTACCAGTGCCTTTAGCTTTGCCTTATTGGAATAGTCCAGTTTATCCCTGATCTTAAACAGCGACATAAAGACTTCCTGACTGATGTCCTTCGACAATTCATAGTCACTGGTTATACAGAAAGCAACATATGCTGAGAATCTTTGGTAGTGATCGTAAAAATCATTAAAATTCTCATTTGTCATTCGTTTACTTACTCTTTTCTTTTTCCCATGCGGTTCTGATATTTTTATGCTTTTACCTTTGACAGAATTTCTTCTTTCATCTCATCGGTCAATTCTCCCGGTTTCCAGGTAAGTCCGACCTGATCCCCCTCATAACGCGGAATCAGATGCATATGAAAATGGAATACTGTCTGTCCGGCAATCTCTCCGTTATTCTGCACGATATTAAATCCGTCGCAGCTCAGTCCGTCTCTGAGCTTTGTTGCCATGCGTTTTGCGAGGATCATTGCCTTTCCGGCTGTTTCATCCGGAAGCTCATAAATATTTGCTGCGTGAGATTTCGGCAGGATCAGTGCATGTCCCTTTGTCGCCGGGCCAAGATCCAGAATTACGCGAAAGTCTTCGTCTTCATATAAAGTAGCGGAAGGAATTTCTCCGTTTGCGATTTTACAAAAAATACAGTTTTCCATGATGTAGTCCTCCTTCAAAATAAACTGTTTTCAGTCTTTATTGTCTCGTATTTTCGCGATTTTTTCAATACGAAATTTATTGATTCGTCTATTTTTTGATGTTATGCTTCGCATGAGGTGACAGATTATGCAGGAAAAAAACATTATCACACAACAGAAAAAGGAATTTCAGTCGATGTTGTCCACATTTTCTCATGAATTAAGAAATCCCCTCGCATTGATCACCAGTGAGATGCAAATGCTGTCGGATCTTGAACCACAGCTCTGTTTCAATGAGCACTGGGACAACATCATGGAAAATCTGAATTACATCCGCGAACTTCTGGATGAACTTTCCAGATATCAGAATGCCGGTCATATTTCCCTTGTGCAGACAGACTTAAGCCTCTGTCTGGATCGAATTACCAGTTCCTTTCAACCGGCACTGGATTATCTTGGAATCTCCTTTGAGACTGACATCCCCCGTGATCTTCCCCAGATCAGTCTGGATCAGACAAAAATCCGTCAGGCTCTTTTTAACCTTCTCCGTAATGCGCAGGAATCCATCCAGCATACGCATGGTAAAATTCTGTTTTCCGCTTCTGCCATCTCCGGCGGTGCCCGGATCATCATCTCCGATAACGGGTGCGGCATGACAGGAGAACAGATTGAAAATGCTTTTCGCCCCTTCATAACATACAAGCCCGGGGGCACAGGCCTCGGGCTTGCTGTCACCCGGCAGGTTATCGAAGCCCACCATGGTACTCTTCATGTAGAAAGTATTCCGGAAAAAGGTACTACTTTTTATATCTTTCTTCCGGAATGATAAAGAATCACTGCAAGCAGGAATCCGGACACCAGACCAGCTACATGAGCTGTGTTATCCACTCCTGTACTTGCAAATCCAAAATACAGGGAAAAAGCTGCCATAACCAGGATCTGCCGCATTGACAGATCTCCCAGCCATCCCTTATTACGGATCACTATATAGATCATGGCTCCCATAACTGCAAATACAGCTCCAGATGCGCCGGCTGATACGGCAAAATCCTGACTGTGCAGTTCCACACATAATGAAATCACATTTCCAAGTACTCCGCCAAGCAGGTAAATCAGCAGAAAACGAATTCGTCCGATTGCCCGTTCCAGGCGGCTTCCAAGTACAAATAAAACCAGCATGTTATTCAGAAGATGCTCAATACCAAAATGCAGAAACATGCAGGTGAACAATCGATAATACTCTCCACCCTGAATGATCATCGGTGTATAAGCGGCGCCCCAGTCCAGCATGTGCATGGTATTCTGGGAACTTCCCGTAAATTCTACGATCAGAAACACAAGAATGTTCAACATGATCAGTCCGGCAGTCACCGGCTCTTTATGTAATTCTTCCACAGATCTCGCTCCTATCTTTTCTATTCATAAAACGCATATCCATCATGTCTGTTTGTTTAGCGTCTATTTTAGCAGAAGCCCATTCCCGTGACAAGACAACACATTCACCGTATTGTCCGGTAAAGACTGTTCTCTTTTATTTCAGGAACACATACCGCGCCTGTGCAAAATCTACCTGATCTTCATCCTGAAGAAGATACTCTTCGTCTGCTGCCAGCATTCTTCCATTAACAGAGGTCCCGTTTCTGGAATTCAGATCTGCCAGGTAATACTCATCCCCTGTCTTACGGATTCTTGCATGTACCCGGCTGACAGTCGGAAATGGAAGCACTACATCGGAAGCCTGCTCCAGTTTACCGACTACCGTCAGTTCTTCTTCCAGATAAATCGTTGGATGTTCTCCCGGTTCCCGACTCACCAGACTTGCAGAGTCCGACAGCTGCCCCGCCGAAAGGGCCACTGTCTCACCGTACAGTTCATGCTGTTCCACCATATTTTCTTTGATTCTTTCATATTCCTGTAAATTTTTCTTTATATTATTCCGTTCTGTTTTATTTCCAGCTGCTTCATTTCTACTTATATCATTTCTTTCGGTTTTATTCTTTTCGGTATTCGTATTCTCTCTGGCAAGTTCCCGCTGTACTTTATTTCTCCACTCTGCAGCCTCTTCCTGTTTCTTTTTCCTCTTATCTGCAAACCAGCCACAACCGGCTCCGACTCCCATCAGAAGAATTGCCACACCAAGTACTGCTTCTACTGATATTTCCGGAAGATATCCCATATAACTGGCCATAAGAGTTCCAAGTAAAATCATAACTCCTATGGCACAGCCTGCTGCTATTCCCCATTTCACTTCTATTTTCTTTTTACTGCTTTTTTCTTTGTTACCTTTTTCTCTATGATCTTCATAACTCTCTTTTGTTTTTGTACTTCGCTCCGACTGCAGTTCCGAACTTACAGGATCTTCCCGGAAATTCTCCTCTGCACGACTGCAGCTGATTTTCTCTGTACTGACGTCCAAAGTATCATTCACTCGAATATCTTCCGGTTTCTTCGTATCGCTGCCGTTCTTTTCGTTTCCTGCCCGGTAGATCAGCTCTTTAATGTGTTCCAACTGCAATCCTGCTTCCATTGCTTTCCGATAGACTCCATAACCCAGATTCACAGCAGCTGCATCCTCATGATCCAATTTCGGCAAAAAGTATTCCGTCAGTTCCCTGAACTGTTCCTGCACCGGATGATGATAATCCGGCAGACAGCAGAAAAAGACTTCTCTCTTCTCCACATCCAGAAACATATACTCCGGACATAATACCAGCTGTTCTGCATTCAGAAGAAACTCTCCCATTTCTTCCATCACCCGGATAAAACCGGTCAGAATCATTTCAAGATCTTCACCACTCAGTTTTCGATGCTCATAAAAAGAAGACAGCGACTGTTTCGATGTAATATCATAATAAAACAGCCATTTTCCATCCAGTCCCTGCATACGGCATTTCAATATAGAAGACATTGTGTTTCCCGTCAGCATCCGCACCTGATACGAAGCTGTGTTTATCGTCTCTTCTCCATGAAGGATCAGATAATTATGGCTGACATCCCGTTTATACTCTGCATGCATATTTTATTCTCCTCCTGCAACGACCTCTGAAGCCGCTTTTACCTTACGCACCCATTCTGCCGGACGAATGATCTTTGAGCTTCCTTCTGTCCGTAATGTCCAGTGAAAATCTCCAAATCCCGAAATCGTTTCTGCCTGATACGAAACTTTAACTGTTTTTCCGGTGCTGACCTGATACTGCAGGTTCTCCGCACCAAAAAATCCGATATTTCCAAGTTCCTGTCCTCTCGCAGAAGCAGCCTCATATACCTGTCCGTTTTTTTGTACACCTTCCATACTTCCGGTCAGTGCTGCCTCATAAGCCGCTGCTGTCAGCCATGTCCGATTATGTACAAAAAATACCAGATACAGAACGCCCATAACCGTGACCAGAACGATCGACATCACACACGCAGCTTCTATCGTAAAACTGCCTTTTCTGATTTTTTTCTTCATAACAATAATCCTCCCAGATATCCAATCAGAAGAAACGGTACCAGAGGAATTTCTGTCTTTCGTCCCTTCCTGCATATGACCAGAAGCACGCCCGCATACGCTGCCGCTGCCAGCATTCCGATGCATGCCATTTTTATATAAATTTCTGTTGTCAACATCATAC